>NZ_JBFODM010000098.1:0-26410 GCF_040908325.1 Aeromonas sp. R4-1 | reverse complement strand
CAGCGCTGGCGCACTTCGGGGCGATAGCGATCGAAGTGAGATTCGAACTGGGCGATCTGCCCCAGCGTCCCTTCGGCAATCAAACGGCGCACGGTGAGGAAATCCCCGTCCCAACGACGGTTGTGGAAGATACTGAGCAGCCGCTGCTGCTTTTCGGCCAGTTCGACCAGTGCTTTCGCTTCGGCCAGATCCAGTGCAAAGGGCTTGTCGATCACCACATGTTTACCTGCCAGCAGCGCCTGGCGGGCGAGGGGGGCGTGGGTGTCGTTGGGGGTGGCGATCACCACCAGATCGACGGTCTCATCGCTTAGCACCTCCTCCAGTGAGCCGACCCGGCAGTCGGGCAGATCGGCCTGCACCTTGGCGGCATCGCGACTCACCACCCAACTCAGGGACAAGCCCGGCGTGGTGGAGAGGAAGGGGGCGTGGAAGGTCTTGCCTGCAAAGCCATAGCCCACCAGGGCTGCGTTGAGAGTGTGGCTCATCGGGAGTTCTCCGCTGACATCGAGTGAGTGGGGTTGCCATCGCAGGCAATCTGCCGGATGGCCATGTGCTGTAAAGGCGATACAAACGAGAAGGGGGCCGATGGCCCCCTGAGTGTGCCCATCAGAGCACAGGATTTATTGCAAACACAAGCGGCGACCGCGTTGGGTCATCAGCATCACCAGGGGCGGCAGCAGCAGCCACATATGCAGCGCCAGCTGGCTCAGCGGGTCGTGCATCAGGGCGCCGGTCAGGCCAACCAACGCGCCGGAGCCGCTCATCTGGAACAGGCCGAGCAGGGCGGCGGCGGTACCGGCGCAGTGGCCGAATGGTGCCAGCGCCATCCCGGCGGCAGAGCCCAAAATCATGGCAAAGCCGATGCTGGAGAGGAATACCGGCCCCATCATCGCCAGCGGATGCTCGATGTGCATGGCCAGAGTCAGGGTGATGGCCGAAAGCATCAACACCAGCAGGCCGATGCGCAGGGTGCGCCTTGGCCCCACCTTGGCGATAAAGCGCGGCGCCGTGAAGCAGGCCAGAATGTTGAGGGCGGCGTTGGCGGTAAACCAGTAGCTAAAGCCGCTCATATCAAGCCCCAGTTTCACCATCAGCTGCACCGGTGCGGCGGTGACATAAGCGAGGATCACCGCCATCGCCAGCATGCACAGCGCCGCGTTGAACAGGAAGCTGGGGGAGCGCAGCACCGGGCTGTAGCGAGACCAGCTGATGAGGACCCCTTCACTGCGGGTCTCCTCCGGGCGGGTCTCCGGCATCCGCCACATCAGCCAGCAGCCGACGATGAGCGCATAACCGGCCATAAACCAGAAGTTGGCAGACCAGCCCGCCTTGGCGGTGAGCCAGCCTCCGAGCAGGGGGGCCAGCGCAGGAATAAAGCAGATGGCGCCATTGAGGTAGGAGATCATCTGACCGCTCTTTTTCGGGCCGTAGCTGTCACGTACCACCGAGAAGGCGGCGACCGAGGTGGCGCAGGCGCCGAAGCCCTGCAGCACCCGGGCCAGCATCAATTCGCCGAGGCTGGCGGCAAAACCGGCCCCCAGCGCGCTCAGGCCATAGAGCAGCACGCCGCCCAGCGCGATAGGCTTGCGACCGTAGCGATCGGCCAGCGGGCCAACAAGCAGTTGCCCCAGCCCCATGCTGAACAGGAACCAGGTGATGGTGCCCTGCATCAGGGTTACTTCGGCGCCCAGCTGCTCGGCCATCTGCGGAATGGCGGGCAGGTAGATGTCGATAGCCAGCGGACTGAACAGCACCAGTAGTACGAGTAAAAGTATCAATGGCATCTGTCACCTCTTTAGTCAGCCAGGTTAATGAATTGGGGCGCGAGTCTACTGACTCACAGTAATGAATAGAAATGGTATTTAATCACTTTGGTTATTCCATTATGGAAACATGTATTAAAAAGCTGGTTATTCGATGGCGGCAAATCCCCCGTAACCCCATCACAGCGGGTGTAATTGACGCTTTTACTAAACGCTTGCGCCGCATAGAATGCGCAGATTATTTTTGCGGAGGTGCTCGATGAACAAGCTTGTCCTGGCAACAGGTAACCAGAAAAAGGTGAAGGAATTGGCCGCCATGCTGGCCGATATGAAGATCCAGGTGATCCCACAGAGCGAGTTTGCGGTCTCCGATGCCGATGAGACCGGCACCACCTTCGTCGAGAATGCCATCATCAAGGCCCGCCACGCCGCCCGCATTACCGGTCTGCCCGCCGTGGCCGATGACTCCGGTCTGGAAGTCGACCTGCTGCAAGGACGCCCCGGCGTCTACTCCGCCCGCTTTGCCGGTGTGGGTGCCGGTGACAAGGCCAACATCGAGAAGCTGCTCGGCGAGCTGCAAGGTGCCCCCGAGTACCTGAAGAGCGCCCGCTTCTGGTGTGTGCTGGTCTATATGCGCCACGCCGACGATCCCACCCCCATCATCTGTCAGGCGAGCTGGGAAGGGATGATCATCGACGAGCCGCGCGGTCAACATGGCTTTGGCTATGACCCGGTCTTCTTCGTGCCGGATCACGACTGCACCGCCGCCCAGATGCCAGCCGAGCTGAAAAACCAGCTGAGCCATCGCGGTCAGGCGCTGGCCAAGTTAAAAGCGGCGCTGGCTGCGGCGCACTGAGTCACTTCGCCACCTTGTCGGTTACACACGGTCAATTACACATAGTCATCTACAATGGGGGCCTTGAGCCCCCGTTTTATTGGAAGCCCCATGCTGCAACTGCCGCCGCTCTCTCTCTATATTCATGTGCCCTGGTGCGTCCAGAAGTGCCCTTACTGTGACTTCAACTCCCATGCCCAGAAGGGGGAGTTGCCTCACCTCGAATATGTCGCCGCTCTGCTGGAGGATCTGGATCAGGATCTGAAGTGGGCGCAGGGACGGCCGCTCTCCTCGATCTTTATCGGTGGCGGCACCCCCAGCCTGCTGACGGTCGAGGCGATGCAAGCCCTGCTGGACGGGGTACGGGCCCGCATTCCGCTCACCGCAGATTGCGAGATTACCATGGAGGCCAACCCAGGCACGGTGGAGGCGGACAAGTTCGCCGGTTTCCAGCGCGCCGGCATCAACCGTATCTCCATCGGGGTGCAGAGCTTTCAGCAGGAGAAGCTGACCCGCCTCGGCCGCATTCACGGCCCGGAAGAGGCGCGCAAGGCCGCTGCACTGGCCCATGCCATCAAGTTGCCCACCTTCAATCTGGATCTGATGCATGGTCTGCCGGATCAGAGTCTGGATGACGCCCTTTATGACCTGCAGCAGGCGATCGACTGCGCCCCGCCGCACCTCTCCTGGTATCAGCTCACCATAGAGCCGAACACGGCGTTTGCCTCCAAGCCGCCCAAACTGCCGGAAGATGACACCCTATGGGACATCTACGAGCAGGGCCACGCCATGCTCACCGCCAGCGGTTATCGCCAGTACGAGATCTCGGCTTATGCCAAAGAGGGCTACCAGTGCCATCACAACCTCAACTACTGGCGTTTCGGCGACTATCTGGGGATTGGCTGTGGTGCTCACGGCAAGGTGACCGATCTCGTGAATCAGCAGATCCTGCGCACCGCCAAGGTGAAGCATCCGAAAGGGTATCTGGACAAGAGTCGCCCCTATCTGGACGAGCAGTGGCAGGTGACGGCAGACGATCTGCCGCTCGAATACTTTATGAACCGCTTCCGCCTGTTTGAACCGGCCCCCAAGGCGGAGTTCGAGGCCTATACCGGCTTGCCGCTGGAGCGGGTCGAGACGGTGCTCGCCATCGCACAGAGCAAGGAGCTTATCGAGGATCTGGGGGATAGCTGGCAGCTCACCTCCCTCGGCCATCGCTATCTCAATGTGCTGCTCGAACTGTTTATGGATGAGTGATTGGCCTGTTGAGGTGCGCTTTTGAGGCTGTGAGTTGACGTTGCCAAATCGCTTCTTCTGTCAAAACAATCAGGGCGCCAATGGCGCCCTGATTGTTTATGGTCGGTAGAAACCCGCTCAGCAGCAGACGCGGATCATCTGCTGTTGGCCGGGCTCCCACCGCTTGCCGAATTTGGCCTTGCGCTGGTAACTCCCCTTGCCCTTCTTGTTGCGCTCGACCCGGCTGCGAAACAGGGGATCGGAGAGCAGGGCATGCAGATGGTTATCCTTTATTTCGCCGCGCTGATGGGCATAGTGGCCCCCTTGCGCATTTTCCTCACGGGGGAGGGCGGGTTGGTCGACCCGAATTTTGGCCATGATGGCTCCTCTTCTTTTCTCTTGGTGTGTTGATTCTTGTGTCTGGATGGCGGTTTTCGCTGCGGGCGCCTGTTCAGGCTAGCGCCCGGCAACCGGATGCACTGGATCCGGTTAAAAACGCGGCGATTTTGTCACCAAATCGCCGCGGGAGCAATGTGTCGGGCGCGCCGAGTCAGTCACACTGAGCCAGGCACGCTCAGTCAGGCATACCATGTCAGCCATGATGGTCGTGGTTGTGATGCTCGTGATGGGCCGGGGCGCCAGATTCCAGCGTCTCGAGGATGGCGCAGTGCTCCGCCGAGCGCGGCCCGCCGCAGCAGATATTGGAGAGCTCGCGCAGATTGTCGCGAAAGCGGGTCAGTTCGATGATCTTCTGCTCCACCTGGGCCAGCTTGGTGTCGGCCACCGCTTTCACCTCCTGACAGGTGACTTTGGCCTTGTTGGTATCGAGGTCGAGCAGCTCGCCGATATCGGCCAGCGAGAATCCCACCGACTTGGCGCGAATGATGAACTCCAGCCGCCGCTTGTCCTGTTCGCTGTAGAGACGGTAGCCGGATTCGTTGCGGATCCCCGGTGAGATAAGCCCGTTCTTCTCGTAAAAACGCAGGGTATCAGCCTTGACCCCGCACGCCTTGGCCAGTTCACCGATCCGATACATGCTCTCTCTCTCCCCTTGAATGTATGCCGCAACAAAAACCGGAATCCACTATCACCCCTTTGCCCATGGATTGCCAGCCAAGGGCATAAAAGGGGCAGATAAACATCTCCTGGCGACCCTTTTTCCCATAAAACACTGAAAGTGCAAACGTTTCGAGAAAATCAAGTGGAAAACGTTTAACGCCGCGCCAAATAAGGCTTTGCTGTTTCAAAAAATCCACCACAGGTCACATTTTTTGTGTAGAATACGCGCCCATAACAGAGCGCCGCACCAAGCGGGCATTTCCTAAAACGCTTTTGCCGGATGTCGGGGCGAGAGTGGTTTGCGAAATCCCCCACTTCCATTTATTTGGGGACTCTCTGTGTTGAGCCTCGCCTCCCATGGAACGGTCCCCGTTATGTTGAGGACGATAGTGTGATGGAACAAGCTCGACCCATTCGCCGTGCACTGCTGAGTGTGTCTGACAAAACTGGCATTCTGGAATTTGCCAAGGCACTCAACGAGCGTGGTGTTGCCCTGCTCTCCACGGGCGGTACCGCCAAGCTGCTTGGCGAGGCGGGTCTGCCGGTGACAGAGGTCTCCGACTACACGGGTTTCCCTGAAATGATGGATGGCCGGGTCAAGACCCTGCATCCCAAGGTTCATGGTGGCATCCTCGGCCGTCGGGATCAGGATGACGCCATCATGGCCCAACACGCTATCTCCCCCATCGACATGGTTGTCGTCAACCTCTACCCCTTTGCTGCCACCGTGGCCAAAGCGGGCTGCACCCTGGCGGATGCGGTCGAGAACATCGACATCGGCGGCCCGACCATGGTGCGTTCTGCCGCCAAAAACCATAAAGATGTCGCTATCGTCGTCAAAGCTGCCGACTATGATCGGGTTATTCGCGAAATGGATGCCAACGGCAACAGCCTGAAACTGGCGACCCGTTTCGATCTGGCCATCGCCGCCTTCGAGCACACCGCTGCCTACGACGGCATGATCGCCAACTACTTCGGTACCATGGTTCCTTCCTACGGTGACAACAAGGAGGGTGACGAGGAGTCCCGCTTCCCGCGCACCTTCAACAGCCAGTTCATCAAGAAGCAGGACATGCGTTACGGCGAAAACAGCCATCAGGCTGCCGCCTTCTACGCCGAAGAGCATGCCGCTCCGGGTTCTGTCTCCAGCGCTATCCAGCTGCAGGGCAAGGCGCTCTCCTACAACAACATCGCCGATACCGATGCGGCGCTAGAGTGTGTGAAGGAGTTCGACGAGCCGGCCTGCGTCATCGTCAAGCATGCCAACCCCTGCGGCGTGGCCATTGGTAACGACCTGCTGAGTGCCTACGATCGCGCTTACCAGACCGACCCCACCTCCGCCTTTGGCGGCATCATCGCCTTCAACCGTGAGCTGGATGGTGCCACTGCGGCAGCCATCGTGGCCCGCCAGTTTGTCGAAGTGATCATCGCCCCGAGCGTCAGCCAGGAGGCCCGCGATGCGGTCGCCACCAAGCAGAACGTGCGTCTGCTCGAATGCGGCCAGTGGACTGCTCCGGCGCAAGGGTTTGACCTCAAACGCGTCAACGGCGGCCTGCTGGTACAGGAGCGGGATCTCGGCATGGTGACGCTGGGTGACCTGACAGTGGTCAGCAAGCGTCAGCCGACCGAGGCCGAGCTGCAGGATCTGCTGTTCTGCTGGAAAGTGGCCAAGTTCGTCAAATCCAACGCCATCGTCTACGCCAAAGATGGCCAGACCATCGGCGTCGGCGCAGGCCAGATGAGCCGTGTTTATTCGGCCAAAATCGCCGGTATCAAGGCGGCGGATGAAGGACTGACCGTGGCGGGCTCCGTGATGGCCTCCGATGCCTTCTTCCCGTTCCGCGACGGTATTGATGCTGCCGCGCAGGCCGGTATTTCCTGCGTGATCCAGCCGGGTGGCTCGATGCGCGATCAGGAGGTGATCGATGCCGCCGACGAACACGGCATGTGCATGGTGTTCACCAACATGCGCCATTTCCGTCATTGATGGGTCAGGGGCTGCCGATGGCGGCCCTTTTGTTGTCTCTTTTCAACTGACTATTTCCACTGACTGACGGCCCGGGTGGCCGTCCGGTGACCACAAATAGAAGCGAGCGATACGATGAAAGTACTGATCATTGGCAACGGTGGCCGTGAACACGCCCTGGCCTGGAAGGCCAAACACTCCCCGCTGGTGCGTCACGTTTTTGTGGCGCCGGGCAATGCAGGCACCCAGCTTGAGCCGGGTGTCGAGAACGTCGCCATCGAGGCGACCGATATCGAAGGGTTGCTGGCTTTTGCCAAAGAGAAGCAGGTCGGCCTCACCATCGTCGGGCCGGAAGCGCCGCTGGTGAAAGGGGTGGTGGATGCCTTCCGCGCCGCCGGTCAGCCGATCTTTGGCCCGACTGCTGCCGCTGCCCAGCTGGAAGGCTCCAAGGCTTTCACCAAGGATTTCCTAGCACGTCACGCCATTCCGACCGCCGAGTACCAGAACTTCACCGAAGTGGAGCCTGCGCTCGCCTACTTGCGCGAGAAGGGTGCCCCCATCGTCATCAAGGCCGATGGTCTGGCGGCAGGCAAGGGGGTGATTGTCGCCATGACCTTGCAGGAAGCGGAAGACGCGGTGCGCGACATGCTCTCCGGCAATGCCTTTGGTGAAGCGGGCTCCCGGGTGGTGATTGAGGAGTTTCTGGAGGGGGAAGAGGCGAGCTTCATCGTCATGGTCGATGGCGAGCACGTGCTGCCGATGGCCACCAGTCAGGATCACAAGCGGGTTGGCGACGGTGATACCGGCCTCAACACCGGCGGCATGGGGGCTTACTCCCCGGCGCCTGTAGTGACCGCCGAGGTACATCGACGCGTGATGGAGCAGGTGATCATGCCGACCGTGCGCGGCATGGCGGCCGAAGGCAACGTCTACACCGGTTTCCTTTACGCCGGTCTGATGATCGACGGCGCAGGCAATCCCAAGGTGATCGAGTTCAACTGCCGCTTTGGCGATCCCGAGACCCAGCCCATCATGCTGCGGATGCAGTCCGATCTGGTAGAGCTCTGTCTGGCGGCTTGCGCAGGCAAGCTGGATCAGAAAGAGGCCATCTATGATCCCCGCGCCGCTATCGGCGTGGTGTTGGCGGCGGGAGGCTATCCCGGTGATTACAGCACCAATCACCCCATCAGCGGCTTGCCGGTGGATGAAGTGGCGGGTGAGAAGGTGTTCCATGCCGGTACCCGCCTGGAGGGCGATACCAGCCTGACCGCTGGCGGCCGCGTGTTGTGCGCCACCGCCCTCGGCCATACTGTGGCAGAAGCCCAGCAGCGTGCCTATCAGCTCGCTGGCCGCATCAAGTGGGATGGCGTCTTCTACCGCAAGGATATCGGCTGGCGCGCCATTGCTCGCGAACAGGAGTAACTGACGCCAGCAAATGGCCAGCTGATTCAGACCCCGCTACGGCGGGGTTTTTTGTCCCTGTTTACCGCTTTCAACCATCCTCATGCTGCGTGTCACCTGCGTTCAATCAGTTACCAAGCGCAAACAAGCGCGGCATATCTGTCACTATTTGCCACAAAAAACAGCATTTTTCACAAACGTTTCACCATGAGTCATGGCATCATGCTGGTGATGAATTCTTGTTTGGATTCATAAGTACCCCTAACAATTCGAGCATGTCGTTATATAAGGAAATCCCATGTTGAAAACCGTCCGCACCCTGCTGCTGCCCCTGATGTTTGGCCTGATGACCCTGCCTGCCGTGGCGGGTGATCTGGAACAGCCGATGAAGAAGATTGGCTTCAACTACAAGCAGGCCGTCAAGGCTGATGATGCAGCCACCATGGAGAAGCACATCAACGAGATGAAGGCCCAGCTGGATGTGGCCAAGCAGAAGAACATGCCGGCCGCCAAGAAAGATAAATTCCTTGAAGGGATGAACGAGGTACAGACCGAGCTGGACGCCAGCCTGGCCGCACTCAAGGCGGGTGATGAGGCCAAAGCGCGCGAACATCTGGCCAAGGTCAACGACCTGAAGAAGGAGTACCACAAATATGCCAAGCAAAAAGGGTGAGCCCTTTCGCTGGGATCCGCTGGTTCGCCTGACTCACTGGGGCTTGGCGGCGGTCTGCATCGGCAACCTCTGGGTTAACGAAGCGGGCGAGGAGTGGCACGAGTGGCTGGGTTACGGCGCCATTGGGCTGGTCTCCTTGCGTCTGCTCTGGGGGCTTACTTTTGCCCGTGGCTACGCCCGCCTTGGTGCCCTCATCCCCTGCGGTGAGGATTTTCGCCAGCAGGCGCGCGAGATGCGTGAGCGGCAGCCTCCGGCACCGGGTCATCACGGTAGCGGCAAGCTGGCCGTGTGGGCGCTCTGGCTGGTTGTGCTGGCCACTGCTGGTAGCGGCTGGTTTCAAAATACCGAGACGGGATTTGAACTGGGGGCTGACGAGTGGCATGAATGGTGTGTGGTGGTACTGCAGGGGCTGATTGGTCTGCATCTGCTGGCTATCGTTTTCACCTCCTGGCGTCAGCGCAGCAATCTGGTTACCCGGATGCTACCCGCCGGGCGTCGCTCATCCATCCAGAGCGGCAGCAACGAGCAAACCTGAGGCTCAGCATTAGGCTCCTTGTCTCTGAGTGAGGCGCCTGATCCGGACCCTGCCCAGACCCGCCCATGGCGGGTCTTTTCTATGACCTCATCGAGCTTATCACGGGACATTGCTCGATCCGCAGATGCAAAAAGGCCGCTCATCATGAGCGGCCTTTTTCAATTTGGTGGCCCCTGGGGGACTTGAACCCACGACCAATCGATTATGAGTCGACTGCTCTGACCAACTGAGCTAAGGGGCCAAATTGTGCGTTTAGCGGCGTGGATTATAGGGGAAGAGGAAAGGGCAGTCTATAGGCATATCAACCACTTGGCGACTAATTGTCCAGGTCGATAGAGGGTGCAAAGCGGGTCGCAAGGGTAAATGCCAGACAAAACAAAGCCCCGCATGGCGGGGCTTTGGCAGAGCAGTTTGACACAGGGTCAGGACTATTCGTCCAGGAAGCTGCGCAGCACTTCCGAGCGGCTCGGGTGGCGCAGTTTGCGCAGTGCCTTGGCTTCGATCTGACGAATACGCTCACGGGTAACGTCGAACTGTTTGCCCACTTCCTCTAGGGTGTGGTCAGTGTTCATGTCGATACCGAAACGCATCCGCAGTACCTTGGCTTCGCGGGCGGTCAGGCCAGCCAACACTTCGCGGGTGGCGTTGCGCAGGCTTTCGCTGGTCGCCGCATCCGCTGGCAGAGCCAGGGTGGTATCCTCGATAAAGTCGCCCAAGTGGGAATCTTCATCATCACCGATGGGCGTCTCCATGGAGATAGGCTCTTTGGCGATCTTCAGTACCTTGCGGATCTTATCTTCCGGCATGCCCATGCGCATGGCCAGCTCTTCCGGGTTCGGTTCACGACCCATTTCCTGCAGCATCTGACGGGAGATACGGTTGAGCTTGTTGATGGTCTCGATCATGTGTACCGGGATACGGATGGTACGGGCCTGATCCGCGATGGAGCGGGTAATGGCCTGACGGATCCACCAGGTAGCATAGGTCGAGAACTTGTAGCCACGACGGTATTCAAACTTGTCTACCGCCTTCATCAGACCGATGTTGCCCTCCTGGATCAGATCCAGGAACTGCAAACCGCGGTTGGTGTACTTCTTGGCGATAGAGATAACCAGACGCAAGTTGGCCTCAACCATCTCTTTCTTCGCACGGCGGGCTTTGGCCTCACCGATGCTCATGCGACGGTTGATATCCTTGATCTGGGCAATCGACAGACCGGTCTCTTCTTCAATCTGCTGCAGCTTGCCGATGGCACGCTGAATATCCTCGTCCATTTCAACCAGACGGGGAGACCAGGCTTTGCCAGCCTGCTTCTGGTATTCGAACCAGGCAGTTTCACACTCGTTGTTGGTGAAGGCCGCGACGAAGGTTTTCTTTGGCATCTTGGCCTGCTCAACGCAGAGCTTCATGATGATGCGTTCCTGCACGCGGACGCGCTCCATCATTTCACGCATGTTGTTGACCAGGCGATCGAACTGCTTGGGCATCAGGCGGAATTGACGGAATACATCGGCCAGCTGGGCGATGGCGGCCTGGGTATCTTCGTGCGCGCGACCATTCTTCTGAATGGAGAGGCGGGTCACTTCATACTGGGCACGCAGTTCACCAAACTTCTCGCGAGCGACTTCCGGATCCGGACCACCGTCACCGTCGTCGTCAGAGCTGTCGCCATCTTCGTCTTCGTCTTCTTCGTCTTCTTCATCTTCGTCGGCCAGATCGTCTTCGCCGAGCTCGGAACCGATATGCGTGGCGGTAGGCGCCATATCTTCAGTTTCGTTCGGGTCAATAAAGCCAGAGATAATGTCAGAGAGACGCAACTGCTCGGCTTCGTACTTGTCGTACTGTTCGAGCAGGTAAGTAATTGCTTCAGGGTACTCGGCTACGGAGCTTTGTACCTGGTTGATACCGTCTTCGATCCGCTTGGCGATGTCGATTTCGCCTTCACGGGTCAGCAGTTCGACGGTACCCATTTCCCGCATGTACATGCGGACGGGATCGGTCGTGCGACCAATCTCAGATTCAACAGATGCCAGAGCCTGGGCCGCTGCTTCGGCAGCGTCCTCATCGGCGGTACCACCTTCAGCCATGATAAGGTCATCGGCATCCGGAGCGTTTTCAACCACTTGAATGCCCATATCGTTGATCATCTGAATGATGTCTTCGATCTGGTCTGAATCGACAATGTCTTGCGGGAGGTGATCGTTCACCTCGGCATAGGTCAGGTAGCCCTGTTCTTTACCTTTGGCAACGAGGAGTTTAAGCTGAGACTGCGGGGTTTGCTCCATAGAACTCATCCGGTTGGTGTTGCTAGGTTGCGCGTACAGTGCGCTGCTGCGCAAATAGCCAATTCTAATAGAAAACCGCCAGACATGCTATGTCTGGTTGCGGCGTCGGTCATGAGAAACCCCTGCCCGCAGTATTGTCGGGGCCAGGCGGTTATAAAAATTTTGCTTTTCATCCCGTCGATTCGGGCAACGCTATCCATATTGGGACTAATCACTCAAATATCAAGCCCCACTCTCATTTCTTTTCTCAATTTGCACCTCTCTTATCAGCATCATCAGCTCTTGGGTTTCTTCGGAGCTTAGTCCTTCCTGAGCCACTTTGGCCTGCAATTCTTCGATCCGCTGTTTCAGAAACTGGTTGATGAAGCCGACGAAGGTGTCCTGCAATTCTCCCAGAATATCCGGCTCCTGATCGAGTTTGATTTCCTCGAACAGGTCGTGCATGGCCAGCTGAGCAAGGATCTCTCCTTCCTTGGTACCACGCCAGTGTTCCAGCAGGATACCGGTTGTGATACCAGGCTGTGCCAGGATTTGCTGGTGCAGTTGCAGCAGGAACTTGATGCCCTGTACGCGTAGTCCGGCCAATTCCGGCATGGGGGGAAGCTCAGCCGTTACTGCCGGATATTGCACCATCAGTGCCAGTGCACGCCGCAGTGGTGTCAGCTTGGCTGCCTTGGGTTTGTTGACCTCGGCCTTGGGCTGACTGTTGCGAGCAAAGAGCTCGGCGATGCGCTGCTTGTTCTCGCCCCAACGCATCATGCTGGAGAGACGAGTGATCAGCCCTTCGCGGGTAAACCCTTCCGGTACGCGACGAATAAGCTCGGCGGCCTTGTTGGCAACTTCGAACTTGCCTGCCTCACCGGAGAGCGCCGCATCCCGGCCGAGACGCTCGAACATGAAGTCGGCGAATGGCTGGGCTTGATCGAGCAAGGCTTCAAAGCCCTCCTTGCCGATCTGGCGTACCAGCGAGTCGGGATCCTCGCCATCGGGCAGGAACACGAACTTCAGCTCGCGGCCATCCTGCAGATGAGGTAGGGCATTATCCAGCGCACGCCAGGCGGCTTCACGACCGGCGTTGTCACCGTCGTAGCAGCAGACTACCTCGGCGGTGGTGCGAAACAGGGTGTGGATATGGTCGCTGGTCGTTGCAGTACCCAGCGCCGCCACCGCATAGTCGATGTCGTACTGACCGAGTGCCACCACATCCATGTAGCCCTCAACCACAAGGATCCTGCGTGGATCCTTGTGTGCCTGCTTCACCTCGTAGAGACCGAACAGCTCCCGCCCTTTATGGAAGATGGGGGTTTCCGGCGAGTTGAGGTACTTGGGGGTGCCATCACCCAGCACCCGGCCACCGAAACCGATAACCCGGCCACGCTTGTCGCGGATCGGGAACATGATGCGATCGCGGAAACGGTCATAACTGCCCGGGCCATTGTCACGGGTGATCAGCATGCCGCCCGAGATAAGCAACTGCTCGTGATCCCGGCTGGCGCCAAAGCGACGGCGTACCTGATCCCAATCGCCGGGTGCATAGCCAATGTTGAATCGTTTGACCACTTCACCGGTCAGGCCACGTCCCTTGAGGTACTCCACCGCATGGGGAGCACTCTTGAGATTGCTCTCGTAGAAGCGGGCAATCTGGTTCATCAGCTCGAACAGATCCTTGCTGACGGTGGGCTGGCTATTGGTCGAGCCGCCGATGCTCTGCTCGCGAGGCACCTGCATGCCCTGCATGCTGGCGAGCTCTTCGATGGCATCGGGAAATTCGAGACCGTCGTACTCCATGACAAAGCCGATGGCGTTGCCGTGGGCGCCACAACCGAAACAGTGGTAGAACTGCTTCTCCTGGCTGACGGTAAAAGAGGGGCTTTTTTCGTTATGAAAAGGGCAGCAAGCCTGGTAGTTCTTACCGGCTTTTTTCAGCCGCACTCGCGAGTCGATCAGCTCGACTATGTCTGTGCGTACGAGCAGATCGTCGATAAAGGATTGGGGGATCCTGCCTGCCATAACCGTCCTGTTTCATTGCGGAGAAAATAAAAAAGCCGCGCATTCCAAAGGAAGCACGGCTTCTTCGACCAAACAAGAGAGTTGCCTGTTACGCCAAGCGGGTTTTCACCTGAGCACTGACGGCGCCGACATCGGCACGCCCCTGAATTTTCGGCTTCAAGACAGCCATGACCTTGCCCATATCAGCCATGACGGCAGCACCACTTTCAGTGATGGCTTGCTCGATCAGGGCGGCAATTTCATCTGCGGTCAGCTGTTGCGGCAGGAATTCCTGCAACACAACGATCTCGGCGGACTCTTTGTCGGCGAGATCCTGGCGACCGGCAGCTTCAAATTGGCTGATGGAATCGCGGCGCTGTTTGACCATTTTGGTCACGACAGCGAGGATATCCTCATCATTCAGCTCGATACGGGTATCGACTTCACGTTGCTTGATTTCTGCCATCAACAAGCGGATCGCTCCCAGACGTGCCTTATCTTTGGCAAGCATGGCGAGTTTTTGCTGATCCTTGAGTTGATCCTTCAGAGACACGGCAATATCTCCCGATTAGTACAGGCGGATACGACGTGCGTTTTCGCGAGACAGCTTCTTGGCGTGACGCTTGACAGCAGACGCTTTGGCGCGCTTACGAATGGTAGTCGGCTTCTCGTAGAACTCACGGCTACGAACTTCGGACAAGATACCGGCTTTTTCGCAAGAACGCTTGAAACGACGCAGAGCAACGTCAAACGGCTCATTTTCACGGACTTTGATTACTGGCATGTGCCTTTCACCTCAGTGATAAATTGTTAGCTGACCTTCAATCGATCAGCATGTCTTAAAATGGTGCGAAATTATACTCTGGACAGGGAATGAAAGTAAACCCGCAGAGATCGCTCTGGTTTAAAAAACCCGCGAAGGTTACCATAGCCGTCTCATTTTAGCAGTGAAATTTTTTAGCAATGCGTGTATTGGGCATAGAGACATCCTGTGACGAAACCGGGATCGCGATCTTCGACGATCAAAAAGGGATCCTTTCCCATCAGTTATACAGCCAGGTCAAGCTGCATGCGGACTACGGTGGCGTTGTCCCCGAGCTCGCCAGCCGGGATCATGTTCGCAAGACGATCCCGTTGATCCAGGCCGCATTGCAAGAGGCGGGACTGGGCAAAGATGACATCGACGGCATCGCGTATACCGCGGGTCCGGGTCTGGTTGGCGCCATTCTGGTGGGGGCGACCATTGGCCGCTCTCTGGCGATGGCGTGGAACAAGCCGGCCATTGCCGTCCATCATATGGAAGGCCACCTGCTGGCCCCCATGCTGGAAGAGAAAGCTCCCGAGTTCCCCTTCGTGGCGTTGCTGGTCTCCGGTGGTCACTCCATGCTGGTGCGGGTCGACGGTATCGGCAGCTATCAGCTGCTGGGGGAATCCATCGATGATGCTGCTGGCGAAGCGTTCGACAAGACCGCCAAGCTGATGGGGCTGGACTATCCGGGTGGTCCGCTGCTCTCCCGTCTGGCCGAGAAGGGCACTAAGGGGCGCTTCCACTTCCCCCGTCCCATGACTGACCGTCCCGGGCTCGACATGAGCTTCTCCGGCCTCAAGACCTTCACAGCCAACACCATCGCCGCCAATGGTGATGATGAACAGACCCGTGCCGATATCGCTCGGGCGTTTGAAGATGCGGTGGTTGATACCCTGGCCATCAAGTGCCGTCGTGCCTTGAAAGAGACCGGTCTTAAGCGTCTGGTGGTCGCTGGCGGCGTCAGTGCCAACCGTCATCTGCGTGCCCAGCTGGCCGAGCTGATGGAGAGCCTCAAGGGCGAGGTGTTCTATCCGCGCACTGAATATTGCACCGATAACGGCGCCATGATTGCCTATGCCGGTATGCAGCGCCTGAAAGCGGGCGTGTTTGAGCCGCTGGCGGTCAAAGCCGTGCCGCGCTGGCCGCTGGATACCCTGGATCCGGTCTGATCCGACGGATCCCGCCTTCTGGCGTGGTGGTGAGTACCATGGTGGCCTATCGCTCCTGCAATCCGGCAGCGGTGGTTATAGTGCCGCTGGCACGCTGTTGTGGTGTCTGCTGTCGCCGTGGTTGAGCCATCTGGATAAGACGTCAGCTCTCTCGCTGCCAGACAGCCAAGCCAAGTACAGAGTAAAGAGATAAAAAAATCCCCGCCAACTGGCGGGGATTTTTGTTTGGTAATCGGCAGACGATAGGATTACAGCAGGATGCCGCCGAAGAAGAAGCCCAGCGCCACGGCGATGGCGATGGTGGCGGTGCCCGGTACGAAGAAGGGGTGGTTGAAGACCGCCTTACCGATACGGGTGGAGCCGGTGTCGTCCATCTCTACCGCGGCCAGCAGGGTCGGGTAGGTTGGCAGTACGAACAGGGCGCTCACGGCTGCGAAGGAGGCAATCGCAGTCAGCGGGCTGACACCCAGTGCCAGTGCGGCAGGCATCAGTGCTTTGGTGGTGGCGCCTTGTGAATAGAGCAGCATGGCAGCGAAGAACAGCACCACGGCCAGCAGCCAGGAGTACTGGTTCAGCAGGTCGCCAGCGATCAGCTGGATGGTGTCCATGTTGCCTTTCACGAAGACGTTACCCAGCCAGGCCACACCCAGTACGCAGATACAGGCGGACATACCGGACTTGAAGGTCGGCATGTTGGTGACCTGGGTGGCGTCCAGTTTGCACACCAGGGTCATGATGGTGGCCGCGGCCAGCATGATGCCCATGATGGCGCCGTCACGGGGGATCGGCGGGTTGGTGATCAGGCCTACTTTACCGGAGATGGCAGTGGCATAAGCCATGACAGCAACGATGGCGGCGATGAAGATCCAGACAGACAGTTTGGCGTACGGCTTGATCTCGAGCTTGGTAGTACCACGCAGTTTGATCAGACCCTTGGCTTTACGCTCCAGATAGACTTCGTCCTGATCCAGCGGTTTGCCCATCATGTTGGCAATGAAGGCGCCCAGGATACAGGCCAGGAAGGTGGAGGGGATACAGATGGCCAGCAGGGTCAGGTAGTCAACACCAAATGGCTCGAGCATGCCGGAGAAGGCAACCACAGCGGCAGAGATCGGGGAGGCTGTGATGGCGATCTGGGAGGCGACAACCGCGATGGAGAGCGGACGGGATGGGCGGATCCCTTGCTCTTTGGCCACTTCAGCGATCACCGGCAGGGTGGAGAAGGCGGTATGACCGGTACCGGCCAGCATGGTCATCAGGTAGGTGACCACCGGGGCGGCGAAGGTGATGTATTTGGGGTTCTTGCGCAGCGCTTTTTCTGCCAGGAAGACCAGATAGTCCATCCCGCCAGCCAGTTGCATACAGGCGATGGCACAGATGACGGACGCGATGATCATGATCACATCCCAAGGGATGTAGCTGACCAGTTGATCGCTCGGGATAGGCATGCCCAGACCCCACGTCAATACCAGTACCCCCAGACCACCGGCAAAGCCGATGCCGATGCTGCCTATCCGGGCCCCCAGATAGATAGCGGCGAGCACGACAAGTAACTCGATTCCAATCATAGCGATAACTCCATTTTTTAGTTTTTGGTTTTTATTTGGCAAAAAGCCAATTCCCGATCGGGCTGGGGATAAAGACCAATCGGGAACTGACTTTATGGGCCGGGAAGATCCCGGCCCACACTCGCTTATACGGCAGCTTCGCGGGTGAAACGCTTGGCTTTGTATTGCGGGTTCATCAGGTTCTCGATGGAGAGAATTTCGTCCAGCTGCTCGGCGCTCAGTAGGCCGCGCTCAAGAACGACTTCGCGGACGTTCTTGCCGGTCTGGGCACAGATCTTGCCGACGATATCCCCTTCGTGGTGGCCGATGAAGGGGTTCAGGTAGGTCACGATACCGATGGAGTTCAGCACGTGATTCATGCAGATTTCCGGGTTGGCGGTGATACCTTCCACGCACTTCTCGCGCAGGGAAATACAGGCTTTTTCCATCAGGCTCAGGGATTCGAACATCGCCTGACCAATCACCGGCTCCATGACGTTCAGCTGCAGCTGACCGGCTTCGGCGGCGAAGGTGATAGTGATGTCGTTACCGAATACCTTGAAGCAGGATTGGTTGACCACTTCCGGGATAACCGGGTTGACCTTGGCCGGCATGATGGAGGAACCCGCCTGCATTTCTGGCAGGTTGATCTCTTTCAGTGCAGTGCGCGGGCCGGAGGAGAGCAGACGCAGGTCGTTACAGATCTTGGACAGTTTCATGGCCAGACGCTTGATGGCGCCGTGCAGCATGACGTAGGCGCCACAGTCTGAGGTGGCTTCGATCAGGTCTTCTGCCGGCACGTAGGCACGACCGGTGATCTCGGCCAGACGCTTGATAGCCAGTGCAGAGTACTCGGGCGGAGTGTTCAGACCGGTACCGATGGCGGTCGCGCCTAGGTTCACTTCCAGCAGCAGCTCCTGGCAGCGCTTGATGGACTTGATCTCTTCACGCAGGGTCACGGCGAACGCGTGGAACTCCTGACCCAGAGTCATCGGAACCGCATCTTGCAGCTGGGTACGACCCATCTTCAGGATGTTTTTGAACTCTTTCGCTTTGGCATCGAATGCCGCGATCAGGTGCTCCAGCGCGTGCAGAGTCACGTCAGTGCTGTTGACCACAGCAACGCGGAAACCGGTCGGGTAGGCATCGTTGGTGGACTGGCACTTGTTGACGTGGTCGTTCGGGTTGATGACGTCGTAACGGCCTTTCTCCAGACCCATGATTTCCAGGGCGATGTTGGCCAGTACTTCGTTGGTGTTCATGTTGACGGAGGTGCCGGCACCACCCTGATAAACGTCGACCGGGAACTGGTCGAAGCATTTGCCGGTGTTCAGCATCAGGTCGCAGGCTTCTACGATCTTGTCAGCAATTTCAGGACGGATGGTACCCAGTTCACCGTTTGCCAGCGCAGCGGCCTTCTTGGTCAGCACCATACCGCGGACGAATTCCGGAACGTCAGAAATCTTCTGAGAGCTGATCTTGAAGTTCTCGACAGCGCGCAGGGTGTGCACACCGTAGTAGAGATCATTGGAAACTTCTTTGGTGCCCAGCAGGTCTTCTTCAATGCGGACGTTCTTGATGTCGCTCATTGTAATGCCTCAGAAATCAGATAAATGGAAAAATCCTCACCGAGTGGTCGCGAGTTCCTTGCGCACAGCTCATCCTGAAGCACCACACATCGAGTGGGGCGGTTGGGAGAATGACCTCCCGAAAAACTAATCAATATACTACTCCAATTGAGGTATCGGTTATTAGAGGTGGATCACTAAATTTGCGACATTTTCAAATTACTTTGAGAAAAGTACACATATGTTATGAAGTTTTTATCATGATGATTTTTATAAATTTTTGTGACTTTTTGCTGGTTTTTTAGATTGCTGATGACGTAGGAGTCAGTTGACCAACTTGAAAAGAGGGGGGCCGCCCCCATTTATTCAGAGCAGAAAGTGGTGATGACGGGGCGGCAAACTAGCCTCTGGCCATCGTTGGATGGGCGCCACTTTTTCTCAATTTACCGGTGCTGGAGTGGATATGGGCAAGTTGTTTTTGTTGTTGGTGGGTCTGGTTGTACTGGAACTCACCGTGATGATCGAGGTCGGCTCGGTAATCGGGGTGCTGCCGACTGTCGGCTTGCTCATACTGACTGCGGTATTGGGCTCCTCGCTGGTGCGCAGTGAAGGGATCAAGACCCTGTTCAGCGCCCAGCAAAAGATGCAGATGGGCGAGATGCCGGGCCGTGAGGTGATGGGGGGCATGATGCTGGCATTGGCTGGCTTGCTGCTGATCATTCCGGGTTTTGTCACCGACTTCTTCGGGGTCCTGCTGCTGCAGCCCTGGCTTCGCAACAAACTGGCTGACAAGCTGATCGGCAGCAGCCAGTTCCGGATGCAGATGGGTGGCTTCCAGCGTACTCAATCGCCGTTTGGCAACGCACCGTCCGATGATCATCTGGGGAACACCAAGCAGGGCGGCACCACTATCGAAGGCGAATTTGAGCGTAAAGAGTAATCGACGAGACGAAAAACTGAGGCGAGTGACTGAATCAGGGTTTGCCCTGATGGCACAAGGCCTCGAAGCGGTGTCGGGCATACCACCATGCGAGGGTGCCCGCCGCCAGATTGGCCAGCAGTATCCCCAGATATATCCCCTGTTCTCCCCCCAGCTTTGCCCCCAGCCAGGCTCCTGGCAACAGAAAACCAAACAGCCGCAATCCGTTGAATAAAAACGAGATACTGGATGCTCGCACGCCATTGAGTGCCGAGGCCAGCAGCATCACCATGCCCTGAAAGCCGTAACCGATTGGAACCAGATGCAGATAGAGAATAATCAGGCTAATGACCTGCGGATGATCGCTGAACAGGTTGGCGATGAGTGGCGCCAGTAGCCAGGTCAGGCCATAGATGGCGAGCTGGAACAGCAACGCAAACCCCATGCAGCTCTGCAGTGCGGCCTTGGCGCGGGCCGGATTGCCAGCGCCGCAGTTTTGCGAGATGAAAGGGGCCAGTACGGAGGCGAGGGCCATCATCACAATTAGCAACAGCGCCTCGACCCGCGACGCGGCGCCGTAAGCGGCCACCACCTCGGTACCCAGTCCTGCAAAGATCGTCATCAGCACCGCATTGGCCAAGGGGTTGAGCATATTGGTAAAAGAGGCGGGGACGGCGACATGTAGTAACGCCCGCCAGTGGGTCAGCAACCGGGCGCGCGGCGAGAGGCGCCACAGCAGCAATCCTTCCCGATGACGCAGGATGTAGAGACTCACTAGCATAGCCATCAGCCATGAGATGGAGGTGGCGATGGCGGCCCCGCGGATCCCCCATTCGGGAAAGGGACCGATACCGAAGATCAACAGAGGATCCAGTACCCCGTTGACCAACCCGGCTACGGCCATCACCAGACTGGGGGTTTTGGTATCGCCGGTCGCCCGGATGGCGGCATTACCCACCATGGGCAGCACCAGCATGGGGACGGTGAGATACCAGATCAGCATGTAGTCATGGATGAGGGAGATAAGCTCGGCACTGGCCCCCAGTAGAGTAAACAGGGGTTTGATGGTGAGAGCGCCCCCCGTGGAGAGCAGGGCCACCATGATCACCGCCAGAAACAGGCTGTCGGTGGCGAGATGGGCCGCCTCATCGTGTTTGCCCTGCCCCAGAGTATGACCGATCACCGCTGACAATCCGGCGCCCAATCCCATCGCCAGCGAGGTAACCACAAAAGTGACAGGAAAGGTAAAACTGATGGCGGCCAGAGCTTCGGTGCCCAGCATACCGATAAAAAAGGTATCGACCAGATTGAAGGCCAGAATGGCGATGATGCCGAAGATCATGGGGCCCGTCATCTGGCGCAGTACGACCGGAATAGGGGCTGTCAGCATGGGGTTGGTGCGGGTCAAGGGCTCGTCTCTACAGCTGGCTTTGAAGGTTCTGGCATGGAAACCGGGCGGTTTGAACCGACCTTGCACCAGGGTGCGGACATGGCTGAACCATCGAAGATGTTTATAGTACGTGAAAAAATTTTTTTTGTATTTGCCCTTGAAGGGTTAGCAACTCTGCCCCACATCAGGGACATATCTAATTTGGCCTGGAACGGCCATTCCTCAAAGCAACAATGAGACTCATTTTGGGAGAGTTATCGATGAAAATTCGTCCACTGCACGACCGCGTCATCATCAAGCGCATCGAAGCTGAAGCCAAATCTGCCGGCGGTATCGTCTTGACTGGTACTGCGGCCCAGAAGTCCACCCGTGGTGAAGTGCTTGCCGTGGGGACTGGTCGCATCCTGGATAATGGCGAAGTCAAAGCGCTGGCCGTGAAGGTTGGTGACAAGGTTATCTTCAACGAAGGCTACGGTGTTAAGACCGAGAAGCTGGATGGTCAGGACGTCCTGATCCTCTCCGAAACCGACATCCTGGCGATTGTCGAAGAGTAATCCATCCTCCTTTTCCCCGAATTGATTTAAGGATTGAAGAAAAATGGCAGCTAAAGACGTTAAGTTTGGTAACGAAGCCCGCATCAAGATGCTGGAAGGCGTAAACATCCTGGCTGATGCCGTCAAGGTGACTCTGGGCCCGAAAGGCCGCAACGTGGTGCTGGACAAGTCCTTCGGCGCCCCGACCATCACTAAAGATGGTGTTTCTGTTGCGCGCGAAATCGAGCTGGAAGACAAGTTCCAGAACATGGGCGCCCAGATGGTCAAGGAAGTTGCTTCCAAGGCGAACGATGCCGCTGGTGACGGTACCACTACTGCAACCGTTCTGGCTCAGGCTATCGTCAACGAAGGTCTGAAAGCCGTTGCCGCCGGTATGAACCCGATGGATCTGAAGCGCGGTATCGACAAGGCCGTTGTGGCTGCGGTTGCCGAGCTGCAAGCGCTGTCCCAGCCGTGCGCTGACAGCAATGCCATTGCTCAGGTGGGCACAATCTCCGCCAACTCCGACGAGAAAGTGGGCAAGCTGATTGCTGAAGCCATGGACAAAGTGGGTCGCGATGGCGTCATCACTGTTGAAGATGGTCAGGGTCTGGAAGATGAGCTGGCAGTTGTTGAAGGTATGCAGTTCGACCGCGGCTACCTGTCCCCCTACTTCATCAACAAGCAAGAGACCGGTTCCGTTGAACTGGACGACCCGTTCATCCTGCTGGTTGACAAGAAAGTCTCCAACATCCGCGAAATGCTGCCTGTGCTGGAAGGCGTTGCCAAAGCTGGCAAGCCGCTGCTGATTGTTGCTGAAGACGTAGAAGGCGAAGCGCTGGCCACTCTGGTGGTCAACACCATGCGCGGTATCGTGAAAGTGGCTGCCGTCAAGGCGCCGGGCTTCGGTGACCGTCGCAAAGCCATGCTGCAGGATATCGCTGTACTGACTGGCGGTACCGTCATCTCTGAAGAAGTTGGCATGGAGCTGGAAAAAGCGACGCTGGAAGATCTGGGTCGTGCCAAGCGCATCGTCATCACCAAAGAGAACACCACCATCATCGATGGCGTGGGTGATGCCGGTGTGATCGAAGGCCGTGTTGCCCAGATCCGTCAGCAGATCGAAGAGACCTCTTCCGACTACGATCGTGAGAAGCTGCAAGAGCGCGTAGCCAAGCTGGCTGGCGGTGTTGCCGTGATCAAGGTTGGCGCAGCCACCGAAGTCGAGATGAAAGAGAAGAAAGCCCGCGTTGAAGATGCCCTGCACGCTACCCGCGCCGCGGTTGAAGAAGGTGTGGTTGCCGGTGGTGGTGTTGCGTTGGTTCGCGTTGCAGCCAAACTGGCTGGTCTGCGCGGTGACAACGAAGACCAGAACGTCGGTATCAAGGTTGCCCTGCGCGCCATGGAAGCCCCGCTGCGTCAAATCGTCATCAACGCCGGTGAAGAAGCCTCCGTCATTGCCAACGCAGTGAAGAACGGCGAAGGCAACTTCGGTTACAACGCTTACAGCGAACAGTATGGCGACATGCTGGCCATGGGCATCCTGGATCCGACCAAGGTAACCCGTTCCGCCCTGCAGTTTGCCTCTTCCATCGCCGGTCTGATGATCACCACCGAGTGCATGGTCACCGAACTGCCGAAGAAAGATACCCCTGCCATGCCTGACATGGGCGGCATGGGTGGCATGGGCATGATGTAATCATCCCCCCTTGCTCTGTTTGACAAACGGCTCGCTCAAGGCGAGCCGTTTTTTTATATCTGGCTAAACTGAGTCTGTTGAGACAGCAAATATGGGGGCGATATGAAAATGTTTGGTTGGCTGACACTACTGTGTTCATTGGTCATCATGCCGGTGATGGCTGCTGAGGCGCTGACTGGGCCGGTGATCCTGAAAGTCGGTGGCAACATCAGGTCGGCAGACGAAGTTGATGGCAAGGTGTTGTTTGATCTGGCAAAACTACAGGCTCTGCCGCAACATGAGATAGTGACAGGCAACCCGTGGGTGGATAAGCCGCACACCTACAGAGGCCCAAAACTGGCCGATGTATTGGCTGCAGTCGGTGCGGATGGCAAGACCATTACGTTGACAGCACTGAACAGTTTCCAGATCCGCATTGAATGGGACAAGGTTGCCAAATACGAGCCCATTCTTGCATGGGAAGACAATGGGGCTGTCATGCGGGTGCGTGACAAGGGGCCGGTCTGGTTTATGCTGCCTCTTGATCAATATCCGGAATTGAAGCGATCCGAATATACCGACATGATGATTTGGCAGTTGGATTTGATAGACATTCAGCACTGATAAAAACAGCACGGGAGCATGGGGTGAAAGGAAAGACCAGGGCGTGGCCACTGCTCGTCATTCTGTATGTATCCATCCTGTCCTTTACCGGGAGCACCCTCTATTGCCTGATGCAGATTCAGAATGCGACCAGAGCGATGGAGAAATACACCTATGATGTCTCCTGGGCGCTGATGCAGTTGCAGCTGGAGCTCGGTCGTTTCCTCAATGCGGTAGAGGTCTATCACTATGGGGGGATTGATCATGACACCCTGATGCTGCGTTATGACATTCTCTGGAGCAGAACGCCCATCCTGTTGAGCGGCCAGCTGCGCAAGAGCATGCAAGACAAGCAGAAAACCTTGCGTCTGGTGCAGCTGATTGAAACCAATATTCGCCAAATAGAGCCCGACATCACCAAGTTGCAAAGCGGGGCATCTGACTATCAGCAGATCATGATGCGCCTTGCCCCGCTGCAAGAGCCGCTCTCCTACTCCCTCGCTTCTGTGATGCAGAAGAACATTAACGTCTATTCCGAGAACGATCGCCATTTTGGCCAATTGCGCAATGCCTTGTTGCTGATGGTCTCCGGTCTGGTCATGTCAGTGCTGCTGCTCAGCATGCTGCTTATATATGAAGGGCGTCGCCATTTCAGAGCAGCCAGACGGGATCCGCTGACCGGGTTGTCCAATCGGGTTGCTTTGCTGGAGCGGATGGAGCTGTACGCCACACAGGAAGTACCGTTTGGGCTGGTGCTGGTCGACATCAACGACTTCAGGGATATCAACAGCAAGTTTGGCTATGACACCGGTGATTATCTGCTTTGTGAGTTTGCCACCCGGATCCGAGTGCTCTGTGAAGAGGGCGAGTGGAGCGGACGTCTGGGGGGGGATCAATTTGCAATTATTCAGCGTGGCAGCAGCGATCTGCGTCAGGTCAGGGAGCTGGTAGCGCGATTGCTGCATGCGCTGAAGCAAGATATCGTCTATGACAACTATCCCTTCCGGCTTGAAGTCGGGATCGGGATTGCCTTCTATCCGATGGACAGCGACAAGACTCAAGAGTTGTTGAGTCGTGCGGAACAGGCCCTGTTCCATAGTCGCAAGACCCATGTTCCCTATGTGATTTACGATAACTCCCTGCTCAACGAGACGGCGCGGCGCAAACATCTGGCGTCGGACATGATCATGGCGCTGGAACACAATGCGCTGGAACTCTATTACCAACCCATCGTCAATCTAGAGAGTGGCCGCTGCGAAGCTGTCGAGGCTCTGTTGCGCTGGCGGCATCCGGAACTCGGTTTCATTCCGCCAAACGAAGTGATTATGGTGGCCGAGGAGTTTCAGCTTGCCGAACGGGTTGGCAGCTGGGTGCTGAACACAGCTTGCGAGCAGCTCTATCAGTGGCACCAGCTTGGTATGGTTGATCTGCAAATGTGTGTGAATATCTCGCCAGGCATGTACCAGCGCAATTTGCTCAAACTGGTGGCCAAGGCATTGATGGAGCACCACCTGCCTGCCCGTAGCCTGGTCTTGGAAGTCACGGAAGATACCACCATGCGTGAAGTTAAGAACTCGCTGCAACTGATGCAGGATCTCAATCAGCAGGGGGTACTGCTGGCACTAGATGATTTTGGTACCGGTTATTCATCTTTGAGTTATCTGCAAAAGTTACCGGTCAGCAAGGTGAAGATCGACCGTTCATTTATACAGGGCATTGACACCTCAATGGAGGCATCCGAACTGGTCGCCAATATTTGTCGGATGGGGTCGATGCTGGGCAAGAGTCTGGTGTGTGAAGGGATTGAGACACAGGCGCAGTTGGATGTATTGCGATCTCTGACCGATATCCACTTGTATGGGCAGGGCTATCTGTTCAGCCGACCAGAGCAGGCGGAGAAAATCTATCAAACCTTGTTGGAGATGGAGGAGCTTTGGCTGGTGCGTCAACAATCCGAAATGGCTTATATGAGTTGAGAGGGGGCTTGCCTGTCATCTGCCTCCAGAATGTGTGATTTAGCTCGAACTTTCTTCTTTTTGTTTGTTGTTTGAACGGTTGTGCGGTTTTATCAAAAAAACATGCAATTTAGCCTTGCCAGAAAGAATCTGTTCCCTATAATGCGCCTCCATCGACAGGGCAAGCGGCAACGCAAACAACCTCGTCGGTAACCTCGAAAAACCTTTGAAAATAAGGCTTGACTCGAGAAGGCGGTTGAGTAGAATTCCACTCCCGCAGCAACACACCGTTGCGTCGCTCTTTAACAATTTGAATCAAGCAATCTGTGTGGGCACTCACAGCATCGAACATCAAAAACAATTTTTGATTTTCAATGTCTGGTGAAGTGACCAAGACGATTTCTTAGCAATAAGAAGTCGAACAGTTTATTTCAGCAATTCATTGAGCCGCTTTTCGAAGCAACCAAACTTAAATTGAAGAGTTTGATCATGGCTCAG
>NZ_JBFODM010000097.1:0-7604 GCF_040908325.1 Aeromonas sp. R4-1 | reverse complement strand
CGGGAATTCAGATAATAAGTGCGACACTCATGGATGAATGGCGAGAGGTGGCCAACTGCTGATTGGTGGTACCCTTCTGCTCGCCAAAGTAAAAGCAGTATCACCATGAGCTATCAGCAGTTGACCGAGGGGCAACGATACCAGTTATCGGTGCTTCGCGCACAGGGGATGTCCATCCTTGCCACCGCACGCGCCATTGGCGTTCATCGCTCCACCCTCTACCGGGAGCTGCGTCGTAACGCCGGGCCGCAGGGCTACCAGCCAGACAATGCGCATCAGCACGCCACCCACCGACGGGCCAGTGCGGCCAAATCTCGGCTATCTGCCGATGTCATCCAGTTTGTCGAGCTGACACTCGCCTGGTGGTGGAGCCCGGAGCAGATAAGCGCGGTGGGCAAGCAGATAGGCCTCATGGTGAGTCACGAGTGGATATACCGCCATGTGGCCGCCGACAAAGCCCGGGGTGGCCAGTTGTACCGCCATCTGCGCCAGGGCCACAAGCGCTACCGCAAGGGGGCGAGCAGCCTGCGTTCTCCCATCAAGGAAGCCCGCTCTATTGATGAACGGCCGGCTATCGTCGATAGCCGGGAGCGGCTCGGTGATTGGGAGGCGGACACGGTGCTGGGCAAGCAAGGCACAGGTGCACTGGTCACCCTGGTGGAGCGCAAGAGCCGGCTCTATCTGGTCAAGCGGGTCGCGAGCAAACAGGCTGGGGTGGTGCGGGATGCGATAATCGAGATGTTAACGCCCTACATCGAGCAGGTGCATACCATCACCTTTGACAACGGCGGCGAGTTTGCCGAACACAAGGCGATAGAGGAAGCGCTGGGTGCCGAGACTTACTTTGCGCACCCTTACTCTTCGTGGGAGCGCGGTCTGAACGAGAACAGCAATGGGCTGTTGAGGCAGTTTATCCCAAAGGGAACAGACCTGAGAGAGGTCACGGACGAGGATGTCAGGAGAGCGGAGCAGTGGCTCAACCTACGACCTCGGAAATGTCTCGGATTCAGGCAGCCTGTCAAGGTATTCGAAGAGTACCGTCAGGCGGCATAGGCGAGTGTCGCACTTCGAAGTTGAATTCGCGCCTTATATTTAGCTTCCATACTGCCTTTTTTTGCTGCTTCGAGATAATGCCCCCAATCTGGCCCTATTTCATATTCACGCCCTCCAATCTTGATGTTCTCAAACTGAGTATTATCAAGATCGTATCCCAGCCAACAGTAGCACATGTCTCCAATTTTCACTTGCGCCTGAATATGCCCGGCATCTTTTGCTTTATTTAAAAACTCAAATGCCATATTGAGATCATGCTCTATCTTATATTTTTTGTAGCTTTTTAGATGCATTAATCCTAATTGATATAACGCATCAATATTTCCCTGTTCGGCTGAGAGTGTAAATAGCTGATTTGCATGTACATCAACCTCTGGCCCTTCATTTTTATTGACCAAATGAACACCCATATTCAATTGGGCCAGTGGATGGCCATTTTTCACTGCCAACTCAAGCCATTCTATTGATTTTTTTTCATAGCTTTTCTTGGACGTTTTTTCACTTATCTTCAAACACAGTTGAGATAAGTTATACTGTGCGTTGCCATTTCCCTTTTCAGCTGATTTTGTATAACAATATTCTGCTTTATCGTCATCCTTAGGTATTAAAACCCCTTCGTCATAAATCCATCCTAGTGTAAAGTAGGATAGGGCACATCCACGTTCCCCAGCTTTCCAAAAATACTTAATTGCTTTATTTATATTTTGAGTTACACCATGACCATGAAAATAGAACATGCCAAGTTTTAAATTTGATTGAGGGTGGCCGCGTGACGCCGCAATCTCATATATTTCAATCGCTTTTAGAAAGTCAGCATCTACGCCGATCCCAAATTCGTAAGAAACTGCCTCTTGATATTTCTGCTTCATGAACTTTTCTTTTTCTATCATATCATGTGCAGCATCATCGCCAGTGTATTCCCCATATGTCATGACAACCTCCACGTATCCATTTAGTTAACTTGATCTCAATCTATCATCTTCAGAATATTCTTTAATTACATTTCAGCATAAGTATGAGCTCTGTAACATTTATTATAGATTTAAAGCAGATCATCCACGCAACACATGCTCAATGAGTCTGGCAAGGCAGGGTTTCGCATCAAAGCCTTGCGCACATACTCATCACTATCAAAAAGTAACTCGTTCATCTGTTCAGGTTTTAGTAGCGGATTACTCGCCGCTGACATACGGATTAAAGGACGGTCATCAGAAACAAATTGAATCAACATCCGGGATGGCAATGCACGATTAGCAGCTGCCGCAGCCAAAACCCTTATATCATCGTGGTTTGTCCGCTCAAGCAATTGTATCAATAACGCTTGAGAAACCTTCGGGTTACCAGCAATACCGACACGGACATCTTCTGCTTCATCCAGAGATAACGCGTTTAATAGGGATAAGGGGGTTGAGGGATTACGAGCCACATTTGCACGGACATGTCTATCAGCATCTGTGGACAATGAATTGAGTACTATTGTGGGGGTTAACGGATGTCTAGCTACGGCAACTCTCTGTACAACATTAGTATGAGTCGATAATTCACTGAGAGTGTCAGGTTGAATGACAGTACTGCTGATAGCTAATTCACTCACATCCTCGTCATCATCGTGAGCTAGTCGAGTAATGGCCTCAATAGGAGTTGCAGGATTTCCAGCGACGTAGTAACGAACACATGAATCATCGTCCATGGATAGCTTGTTTAACTGCTCAAGCGTAGTCAATGGATCTCGAGCTGCCCCTATCCGCTCTTCATCTGTTAGGGAGGGTGCGAATAAGCACCCTCCACAACGAAACTGAAAAATTTAGTTTATTAAATTCAAATGCTTACAAGGGCGCATTTTTATGTTTGGTGACTTATTCGCACCTTCCTTAGTGGTTCCATTTCCAATGAATCATTTTTGAGGTATACATTCATATCAACTATTCCATAGTTGTATTATTGTTTGCAGAAAAATCATCCTGAAAGACTTCTACCAGCTCATGTTTACTAATAGCAGGAACTTGCATATTACTAAATACGATTTCTCCTGAGTCAGTATCGCGTATGAATTTCCAATCGTTAAACCCTATTGTTGAGTCATCAATATAATATGGCCATTGTTCACCGATATTATCACCAAGCCAGATTAGTGCTGATACCCGATCAGCCATACTTTCTAATGAGAACCCCAACATACACATAGTTCTCTGAATTAACGAATGCAGTGAAATTCTTTCCATTGTTACTTCCATGATACAAATAGGTCTTTGTTGTGGAGCTACGGCTATAAGACCTTATGAAATGGAAACGAAAGATGCTAGTACAGTTTTCGTCGGCATTGTTTCCCAAATCAGCCAGCAAGTCATGACTTCGCCAGCCCCAGGTGACCGCTACACTCGGGGCTTTCTGACAGGTAGGCCAAGGGTATTCAGTTTATTTATGGCGCTGACATACGCCATGACTTCTCCCACTTGGCCGTTGTAGTTACGCAGACTGACTTTTCCCGCCAGCAACTGTTTGAACCGATACATCGCCGTCTCGGCCAGTGAGCGACTGTGATACCCCGATATCTTCTTCCAGTGCGAGCCCTTCTTTGCGCATCACCAGCACGGCCTCATTTCTTGGGTGCCCCTTTTGCCAGAGCCCTGCATTCTTGCGAGGCGGGATACAGGCTGTCGCCCCTTTGCGCGAGATAAGCTGATGGCTGGCTTTGCTGTCGTAGGCGCCATCCGCATAAACACGTCCCAGCTTGCGCCGCAGAGGGTTGAGCAAGGTCGGCAACACCTCGGCGTCATGGACATTTTCCAACGACACTTCCACCGCCACGATATCGTGGGCCACCGGGTCTACCGCCAGATGCAACTTGCACCACACTCGCCGCTTCTCGGCGCCGTGTTTTCTGACCTTCCACTCGCCTTCGCCAAACACCTTCAGCCCGGTTGAATCGATAACCAGGTCGGTAATGACTCCCTTTGGGGGCTGTCGATAAGCCACTGTCACCGTGCGTGCTCGCTTGCTGACACAGCTATAGTCCGGCGCACACAGCGGTACGTTCATCAACTCGAATAGGGAGTCGAGTAGTCCCTGTGTTGCTCGCAGAGTGAGGTTGAAAATCCCCTTGAGCATCAGGAAGGTTGCGATGGTCTGGTCAGTGTAAAGCAGGCAGCGGCCCCGCCGCCCATGATGGTCGTGGTGAAACCAGTTGCTCATGGCCTCGGCATCAACCCAGAAAGTGAGTGAACCACGGTTAATCAAAGACTTGTTGTATTGAGGCCAGTTGGTGATGGGGTGAAGCGACGTGCCCATGATGCAAATTTGAAGAGGATGGTGGTGTTCAGATCACCGAACCCTCAGTTAGTTCTATTCAAGCTGCATCGATTTGGGAAACAACGCCGTTTTCGTCAGCCAGTGTTGAGGTTGTTCCTATGCAGGTGCGCACAGCCATGATAGTGCTCGACATGTGCCAGGTAGTCCGGGGATTACAACAAGTGGAATACCCCATTTGACAAGTTCCTGGTGGAATACTTGGCCAGATAACTAACTGGATCAGATGCACCACGCCAGTGGTGCAACATAGAAAATTGCTATCGAGCTATCCTGTCTACCTGGGAGAGCCAGCGCCGAAAGATCTATGGACAATCCTCGCTATGCGAGAATGATGTAGCCACATCGTTACCTGTTAGGTGAGAGGGGTGCGCTTTATCTATATATATAAAAACAATCCCTCTCAGCTGTGCACCTCAGCTCTAGTGCCACCAAAACACCTTCAACGAATGGTCCAATGGAAACCACGGGTAAATAACTGGATCACATGCACCACGACCAGTGGTGCAACCTAGAAAAAATGGCTACTGAGCTATCCTGCCTGGGGGGCGAGTACCGACAGATCTATGAACAATCCTCGCTACGCGAGAATGATAGCCATAGCTATTCACCTTTTCAGGTGAGAGGGATACGCTTTATCTATATATATAAAAACAATCCCTCTCAGCTACGCAACTCAGTTACCCTGCTGGACCAACCTCAGAGTTTCTCTCGCTCCTGGGCGGTTGGCTGCTCACGTTCGGCCATGAAGTCGGCGCTCATACAAGGCTCATCAAACCACCTATCCCAGGACTCACCTACAGGTGTGATTATACGAGTACGACCAACCACGACGATCTCAACATGCGTGACCTCATCTGGCAGGGCCACTGCCTCGGGCAGGTAAACCCCCTGGCCACGACCACACTTAAAAACTGTTGATTCCATCACGCGTCCTATGAACCCAAATAACATGTGAACCGAACATAGCTAATGGGGCCGGTATGTCAACTGACACCGGATGCACACGTTATGCAATACGGCTATACTGTATATAAAAACAGCAATCAGTGAGCCACCATGTTCGCCATCCCACATCCAACCCCGGACGCTCTAGAGCTGCCGCTTTTTCTGTCCCCTGTGATTTGCGGCTTTCCTAGCCCAGCACAGGACTATATTGAGCAAACCATAGATCTGAACCAGATCTGTATTGAGCATCCCGCTGCCACCTTCTATGTCAGGGCCAGTGGCCACAGCATGGTGGAAAAGGGCATCAATGACGGGGATCTTTTGATCGTAGATAGGGCGCTCAAGGCCCGCCACGGCGCTATCGTTCTAGCCTGCCTTGATGGAGAATTCACTGTCAAACAGCTGCAAGAACGCCCGTTCCCTGCCCTGCTACCCGCCAATCCAGATTTCCAGCCCATCCATCTATTGGACGGGCAAGAACTAGAGATTTTTGGCGTCGTAACCTATGTACTCCACAAGACCAAACTGGGGTAAACCATGCCCAACGCAATTGCCCTCGTCGATGTGAACAACTTCTATGCGTCCTGCGAGCGCCTGTTTAGGCCAGACCTCAAGGGGCGCCCGATCGTGGTGCTATCGAACAACGACGGCTGCGTTGTGGCTCGCTCGGCAGAAGCCAAGGCGCTTGGCATCAAGATGGGTGTTCCCTACTTCCAGATCCGTCAGTTCTTCGAGGCCGTAGGCGGTGTTTGGTTCTCGAGCAACTACGCCCTCTATGGTGATATGTCACAGCGCGTAATGACCACGCTGGAAGGCATGGTGCCAACTGTCGAGGTGTACAGTGTTGATGAGGCGTTTGTTGAACTGAACGAATCATGGGCGGGAGACCTAACAGCATATGGTCGTCAGATCCGTGAACGAATACAGCAATGGACTGGACTCACAGTCGGCGTCGGGATCGGGCCAACCAAAACACTCGCCAAGCTGGCAAACTACGCCGCGAAGAAGTGGCCTGCGACTGGTGGAGTGGTTGATTTGCGTGATGAGGCACGTCGAGCGCGTTTGATGGCTATCACTCCGGTCGGGGAAATATGGGGAATAGGTAGAAAACTGACCACCAGGCTCGAAGCGCACGGGATCAATAGTGTGGCGGACCTAGTCGCTGTCGATGGTAAAAACCTACGGCATCGTTATGGGGTCGTTGTTGAGCGAACCGTGCTAGAGCTACGCGGCTATCCATGCGCCAACCTGGAGCAGGACACACAAGCCAAACAGCAGATCATCTGCTCCCGATCATTCGGTGAACGGATCACACACATGAATTCCATGCATCAAGCACTCGCAGGATATATGGAACGTGCAGCTGAAAAACTCCGGGCAGAGGGAATGTGCTGTCGCCATGTCACCCTATTCATTCGTACCAGCCCCTTCAATGACAAAGAGCCCTACTACGGCAACCAAGTGAGCACCACGCTGGCTGTGCCTACAAACGATACCAGGGAGCTGCTGGGTGTGATCCACTCACTGCTCTCTCATATCTGGCGGGATGGGCACCGCTACCAAAAAGGGGGCGTGATGCTAGCCGACTTCACTCCTATCGGCAGCCAGCAGGGAGATTTGTTCGACCATCATCAACATAAGCCCCGCAGTCAGGACCTAATGCAGATGATCGACCGAATCAACCAGGGACGATTAGGAAAAATTCATTTTGGATCTTGTGGGAGAGACAACAGTGATTGGATGATGAAGCGTGAAAAACTCAGTCCCCGCTATACAACCGCATTGGATGAATTACCCATTGCAAAGTGACAACCCCGATTTGCACTCAGCAAGGCGCTCTTGCGCCATCATCAATTCGCAACCGGTGATTCGGTCAACGCCTTTCACATCACGCATTGGTGGTTTAATCTCATGTCCGTTGAGCATTCCAGTTAGCATCCACTGCCGCAGTTGGCCCAATGAGAGCCCCAATTGCCTGGCAGCATCCAGCATTCGCCATGACAGCTTAAATTGCAGATCGTCGGACACAGGGTCAAAGTTACCAGCCTGCAATTTTAACAAAGCCCGGTGAGCAAGGGTCTCTGCCATTGATCCAAACCGCGCTTCGCTATAGGTGACTTTCTGCCCTAAGTAGCTTGCCTGCCACAGGCCACGAGATGGTTGAACTGTAACGCTGCCGGAACCAAATGGTTTACTCATTACTGCGTATTCCGGCGAAGTTGAACAGCCATTCCGGCCAACGTGAACACCCTGATCCTTAACGCGCTCACGTCATCCCGTTTCTAACTCGACTGTTC
>NZ_JBFODM010000096.1:0-74578 GCF_040908325.1 Aeromonas sp. R4-1 | reverse complement strand
ATGGGGATAGTCTGTTGGGTATTAGCTGGTCAAGGATGGCGATCATACCTCAGAAGCCGCGCCACGCCTCGCTCATATGAGGGGATGGTTAAGCATACTCCACCTTATCAATATGACTCACAGACTGTATCGCTTACGCAATAAAAAATTATTTTCTTGCAAAGCTTGATGCTTAATATTCCAGTTGGGAATAGAAAATGAAATATCATCAAGAACTGGGTACGTCTCAGTCAAGTTTTTCACACATTCAATAATTACACCCTCAGCAACGCAGTCTTTAATGTTAACCATTATTTTAACTGCCTGTCCTAGCGTTGCCTTAACGGTCCATGTGTCACCACTCTGCAATGGTAGATTAATAATCACACATATATTATCCAGGGGTTTTTCCGTACTTAAACAGTAAATTGTACGTTCATCTTCAACATTTATATTTAAGATGATTTTATTATCACCCCCTAGCGGCAATCGTGCCACTACATTGCGCCACTCACATGGAAGTTTTGGTGATATAGTGACTCGTTTATGGAGCAACTCCGGTTTATATCCAATATAGTCTTGATACAGATTCCTGGTATACTCAGCTACCGACCAAGCTTGAGAATATGTTCCTGATTCAACAAGTTTGGCCGGGTCGTGTTGATAGGCATCAAGATTTTCACTCATAGTTCCCCGATAACCTTGATGCAATATTTGATCAGCAAGATTTTTTGATAATGCATATGCCACATGTATTTTATTAAACTTCAATAAGGCACTAATCGTAAAACCGGCATTCCATCCCCAGATCGTCCCATTATGATATGCAGCATCTTTATGATACATAACTTGATTATCATGGTAGGGATGGAACTCTGAATGGTCTTGGCTAAGAGAACATATACCCCATGGGAAAAGTAAATTATTGATGCTGTTTTTTATTACATGTTGAGCATTATCTATCGGCAATAACATATCACAGTGCGGAATAGTAATTACCATCAACTGATTAGGACGAATACTCCAATCTTGCTCATCAATATCATTAATTCGGTCAGCAAGAATTTCTCTCTCAGCATCCCAGAATTTTTTAACAAAGCTTTCTTTGATTTTTTCAGACATTGCAAGATATTTTTTTTCGCCTACCTGATCACTAATAAGATGCGCTAACTCTTTAGCGACCCCAATAGACTCAAACCACAATGCCTGAATATCATTGGCCTTACAACCACGCGGTGACCAAGGGATCACACCTTCAATTTTCGCATCCATCCAGGTATCTGGATCCTTATGCTTCATAAGACCATCATGATCCAGATAATTTTTTTCGACTCCCTCAATAAATCGTTTGATCACTGGATAAATGACTTTCGCGAATGCCAAGTCGCCACTATGATTAATATATTCCAGAACACCTCTTATCATCCAAGGCGTTCCATCTGTAGTGTTATATATTATGTTATCTTTACTGGTGACACGATTAGGTATTCTGCCATAGTCAACTGACTGCACATTGCAATTTTGCATGGTGGCAAAATTTTCAATAATTTTCCTCGCAATATCAAACTGTCCATTGACCAGACATATTCCAGGCAAAGAAATGAAACTATCTCTCCCCCAAATATCTTTAAACCATGGAAAACCTGCCCAGATACCGTAACCGAACTCTGTATTGACAAATGATTGGCTCGCCAATCTAGCCCACATAACAGCTTTGCTATATTCCGTATCGCTGCACCAAAAATAGCTACCCATGAGAAAGTCATAGACTCTTTTCTTATGTTGACTTATCTCATCACCAGTAATAGCCTCAGAAACTATAGAGACAGCAGCCTCTTTCGAATCAGAAAATCCGATGTATATCGCAAGTTCTGAAATCTCAGCCAAGGAAGATAGATGAATTTTTTTATTATCGGTGCCATCCAAAGGATCTGATACCGTATCACTGACAGCTACCGTAAAAGGATGATTGCTTGATAATGCCATGAAACGACATGAAGCAGGACAATCCAGCAACTCATACACAATTAATGCGGGATTGTTATGTCCCGCCTTATGCAATAACAATTGCGAACCAATCGAGAACTCAGCCGCTAGCAAGCTATTCAACTCACTTTCAATAGTAAATGAAAGTAAGCGCTGACCACTAATCAATGACATATGCTCACAGGCATTATCATAGTAGTGTGATACACCATATGGCAACAATGTAGCGTTAAGCGCAGTAGCTCGATCACAGACTCCATTATTAATATGGAATCGGTATCCAGTCAAAACAGGATGTGAACCACTGATATACTTGCCACATCGTTCTGATATGTGTGTACAACCAGAATAAAAACCATCTACATTATCAGAAAAGACATAATCAATACTTTCTCTACTATTTATGGCCAATGCATCAAATAGCTCATTCATCGATGGATGCTTATTTTGCTCACGAGCAGTGTATTCACATTCACCTTTCATTTCACCATCATGAAAATCACCACCTTGAGATATTTTCTCCATAAAAACCTCCATATAAATAAAATTACAAAGACAACCAATGGATACCAAAAAGATAAAATGTCTCACCGCAAGGTGAGACATTTAAAGATAATAATGATGATTACTTGGCACTTATGGATTTAATAAACATAGCTTCAGCTTCAACAATACCCAATGCTTTGGCTTCATCACGCAGAGCTAATGCTTTCTGAATATCTTTACCTTTTGCAGCTTGCTCAATTGCATTTAGGTAATAATGCTTGGTATCGTCCTGAATCACGGCAGGGATGGCTGCCTTTTTATCCACAGCCCCAACAGCCACTACCCTTGATGTCATAACAGCACCTACAGGTTGGTTCACCACGGGTTTCAGGGTTAACAACTCAACAGACAACTCCAGCGAACCACCATTTTGGAAGGTATACGCTGGGTCTGTGACCATTGGCATAGGTTCACCCAACTCTTGCGCACGGATTCTTGCCGGATGAGTCGTGGTTATTTTTTTTCCTAACAGTTCAGATGGGGTATACACCACCATATATGGTGTTTCAATGGTGTTTATCTTCAGACGATAATTATATCTTGATTTAGTAAATGCATCTGAGGTTGACACCTTAAAATCACTGTTCTTAACATGTTTCACCACTTTAAAATCAGCACTCAACAAAGCAATTTCTGGAGCGAATACTGAACCGTCATAAAAATAACTTGACAATGATACTGTAATGTCAAGACCTCGCTCACCAAATTTGAATGCAGCAAAGTGGCTATTACCACCAGCAAAATTTGCTGCAGGGGATGCGCCATCAATATTGAACTTGACAGTTTCATTATCATTTAATTGAACATAGGGTAGTTGCGAGTAACTCTGACAACATAACTCTGTGTCACTCGGTGGCATAACATTCAACACTGATGGTTGATTGACGGCACACCCTGATATCAATGCGCTAAACACCAGGCATGAAATACTGCTTACATTTTTCATATCTTTTCATCCTAAAATCAAAAATCACGATGATACAAGTCCACTTAAAGTATCTACCGTAAACAATTTAGCACATTGTATCAATGAATCTACCAACAAAAAGGGCAGCATAAATGCTGCCCATTGTTGTAACATATTTCTTAGAACCAAATTTCGGTATGAACACCAACAACTGTTTCATCTTTGCCATCTTTGATACCGATAGTGCTGGCACTGGCGGCATCATCAGCAGCAATATAGCTGACATAAGGTTTAATTTGTGGACGGCCAAAGTAATCAGCATTGACGGTGATCGGCAGAGCCAGCTCTACGTTATAGAACTCACCCTTTACTGCATCGCCAGTTCGGCCCCAATAACCCTCTGCACCTTTCTCCTGACCATATGAACCGGTCATCTCTACGCGAAGGTTATCGTTGATCTTATAAGAAGGACGAACGGCAACCAGGAAGCGAGACAAATCCTCAGCACCAAACAGCTCATCCAGGGCGCCAAAATAGGTGACTTCAGATCCCATCTGCCAACGGTCAGAGATGTTCCACACACCATAGGTGGTTGCAAAAATGGACTCGGCTTTATCATTACCACCGGACCAGCTACCAAAGTTAAGGCCACGGTTCTGAGCCACACCTTTACCATACGCGACGGCACTCTGCGCCCAACCATCCAGCCCGTAATAGTTGGTGTTCAAGGTCACACCGGCACCAATACCATCTTCACTATCGCTGTCTTTGTTGGCCTGCTTCATATATTTGAAGTCAAAATCAAGCTTACCGAAGCCGACATCAACCCCATAGTAATAAAAATCATAGCTGGTCAAAGTACTGCGATCAGTATTGCGATACTGCCCTTTTAACGCATCCTTTTGGCCTTGGGTTAAATTTGGATTTTTATCTATTGCAGCAATTGCGGCCTCACTATATGGCAATGCCCCAGCATCAGGATCTGCCATCACCATGGCCACGCCTGCCGTGTTACCGGCAATTTTGGTCTGTACACCGGTGCCCACACCAGAAGATTGCTTCCAGTATTCACCCGAGAGCAAGCCTGCAGCACGGTTGAGGTAACGCTGACCACCCCAAACAGACGTATCATCCCCCAGGAAGGAGAGACCACCGATTTCGACAAAGGCCTCTTTCACTTCGAATTGCGCTTCATCGTTTTTCTTCTGGCTACCATCGGAGGAATAAGCATAGGAGTTACCGTTGCCATACTCTGAACGCAGTACAAAATCAGACCATACACCATTTTGATGCTCGGTATGTTTTTTCAGAGAAAACTCCACCTGGTTGGTGCTCTTGCCATGAGTACCTGCAGTTTTATAGTCTGGTTTACCAAATTCGGTATCTACCGTTTCCCCATCGATGTTTCTTACGTTCATGGAACCATAACCATGAACCTCCCATCCATCTTTCAACACATCAGTACCTTTAGCCGCATCTTGAGCAAAGGCACACCCAGCAAATAAAACTGAAGCCACTGCAGTAGCAATTACACTTTTGTTAGTCATCATTAACTCCATTTAATAGGAAGTAGAAATAGCAAATCACTAAAAACTAAAGGAATAACTCGTGTTTTTATAATTGTTCACAACTGACTGTTTATTACGTGATGTGAACTTGAGGGGCACTATACATTTCCAATCTTCATTGTAAAAGTGACGAGCATCACAAAGACAAAAACCAAATAATAGACCAATAAAGCAATAATACACCAACAAAAAGCAATAAAGAGTGAATGCGTGCCGAAGTTAGCAAGCCTCGCGCAACAATGCCCCCCTTGAAAACGATATCAATCCCGAACTAACCAATCACGTCGCTCATTATTTTTGCCGATTTATAAACCAATTCTATGATTGAAATCGCTTTCATGATGCTTGATATTTAACCACCACTGAAGTCAATTGCATCACAGGTTATTTTTCTGCAAGCACAACCACAAAATCACATATCTCTATGGAATACTGATGTTGTGATCAAGCTCCCAGAATGATGAGTTACAACAGACTGCAAACCTTTTCAAACCAATGAGTACTTATGATTTTCAATTGACATCAATTACAATTGCCAAAGTTAAATATCTGTAACCATGAATAATTTATCACTACATTTAACTTAATAAATTAGAACCAAGGGGTCTCCATGAAAACTGAACGGAATAGTGTTATCTATCAGATTTACCCACGCAGCTTCCAAGACAGTAATGGGGATGGAATTGGTGATCTCAATGGTATCAGATCTCGCCTTGGTTACTTGTCCCAGTTAGGTGTTGATATGCTGTGGCTTACCCCGGTTTATGCTTCTCCACAGCGGGATAATGGCTATGACATTAGTAATTACCATGATATTGATCCAGCATTTGGTTCCTTTTCAGATATGCTGGCACTCATATCAGAGGCCGCAACGCTAGGCATAGGCATCATGATGGATATTGTTGCCAATCACACATCTACCGAACATTCCTGGTTTAAAAAAGCATTGGCAGGAGACAAATACTATCAAGATTTCTATGTATTTAGAGATCAGCAATTCGTTAATGAATACCCATTGACATCCATTTTTTGTGGTAATGCTTGGGAATATGTACCTGCACTTGATATGTACTATCTGCATAATTTCGATATTACACAGGCAGACCTAGACTGGGATAATGTAAATGTACGTAAGGCTATGGCTGCAGTCGTACAGTTTTGGCTAGACCAAGGCATAAAAGGATTCCGCTTCGACGTGATCGATATGATCAGCAAAAACTGGCCGACTCGCAGCATGAGCAATGGCCCACGCCTGCATGATTACATCAAGGAGCTGAACCACTCCACTTTTGGAGGCAAGAATATTATCACGGTTGGCGAAACATGGTCAGCAGACCTTGAACACATGAAGAGCTATTCATCTCCCGCTGGGGATGAATTTTCTATGGTGTTTAACTTCGAGCACTTGGGATTCGGCCATGATAAATGGCAATCTCACATCGATATAAAGACAATCAAGAATGTGTTTACCAGAAACCAATGTGAACTACGCAACCAAGGTTGGAATAGTTTGTTCTTATCCAATCATGATCTACCTCGAGCCGTATCAAGATTTGGTAATGATACCCCACAATGGCGAGAGTTAAGTGCAAAGCAATGGGCAATTATTCTACACATGCAACAAGGAACGCCATTTATTTACCAAGGTGAAGAACTGGGTATGACCAATCGCCAATGGCACCCTTCTGAGATTCGTGACATAGAGGCTAAAAACTACTTTAACAGCCATATCAATGATGCAACCGAATCAGAAGTATTGACCAGAATCAGCAAAATTAGCAGAGATAATGCGAGAACCCCCATGCAATGGGATGATACTAACCATGCCGGTTTCAGCACTGTCACTCCCTGGATCCAAGTGAATGAAAATTACCATTCAATCAATGTCGCCAATCAACAACATGATGATAACTCTGTATTCAACTGCTATCGCACATTGATCTCTCTCAGAAAAAAACTAGATATTATTCGCGAGGGGGATTTCACTATGCTCAGTAGTGATACCTCAAACCATATCTGCTACAGCCGTCAATGGCAGGGAAAAACCTTGATCGTCATGGCAAACCTGACTACCACACCTTTAGCCATACCTGTGCATAAAGACGACTTGGCAACATTAGAGCCATTACTAACAAACTATCCAACACCAAGCAACTCAGATGAGCTAAGACCACTCGAAGCTGTTGTGTGGCTAACCACAAAATAACGATATAGTGTGGGCTATATTTTAGCCCACACTATATCTATGCGGAATCAATTTATAAAGTAGTTAGAATAAGAGACTTTTCATGGACAAAAAAATCACTCGCGCAGCTATTTTTCATCGTTCTCATACAAATATGTCCTATGCATATAGTAGCAATCAACTCCATATGAGATTGCGCACGGCAAAGGGGGAGGTAACGGAAGTATTCCTGCGTGCAGGAGATCCTTTTGACTGGGCAAGTCAGGGAGGGGGGGGGAATTTAAATAACGAAGGCGCTAGCGGATGGTTAGGTGGACGGAACTATCCAATGAAAAAAGAGTGTGAAACTGAACTCCACGATTACTGGCTATGTGAATTCACCCCTGAATTCTATCGTAGTCGTTATGCTTTTATAGTAAAAAACAACACAGAAATACTCTTAATCGGTGAAAAGAGGATTGTTCCACTTTCTAATCTCTCAGATGACCCAGCTCTGGATCAGCTTGTTAACTTCTATTGTTTCCCATATCTTAATGCTATTGACGTGTTCACCCCTCCAGAATGGGTTAAAAATACTGTCTGGTACCAGATATTTCCGGAACGCTTCGCGAATGGGATGCCGACTCTATCACCTCCACAGGCTCAGCCATGGGGATCAATGATTCCCGCTAACAAAAGTTTCTTTGGCGGTGACTTGCAAGGCGTCATCGACCATCTGGATTACTTAGATGCTCTTGGTATCACTGGTATTTATTTCACACCATTAACACTGGCCCCCAGCAATCACAAGTACGACGCTATCGATTATTTTACTATCGACCCTCACTTTGGTGATATAGATACATTAAAATCTCTTTGTAAAGAGGCTCATCGTCGTGGCATCAAGATCATGCTAGATGCAGTTTTTAATCATCTGGGAGAGCAGTCTCCTCAATGGCAGGATGTAATTAAAAATGGCGTTAAATCAAAGTACTATAATTGGTTTTATATTGATGATTTTCCTTTAATAAATAACGATGCAACTCTAAATAAAGAGCGTTTGAATTATCGCTCATTTTCGTTCTCTACGGGAATGCCAAAATTAAATACAGAAAATCCAGATGTCATTGAGCACTTATTAGAGGTAGGACGTTATTGGATACGTGAATTTGACATTGATGCCTGGCGGCTAGATGTTGCCAATGAAGTTGATCAACATTTCTGGCGACGTTTTAGAATCGAAATGAAACGCTTAAAGCCAGAATTGTTTATTTTGGGTGAAGTATGGCACGACGCACATAATTGGTTAACAGGCGATCAGTTTGATGCGGTCATGAACTATCCGATGGCTGAAGCGATTTTAAACTTTTTCGCACATCAGAGCATTGATGCAAAAACATTTAAACACCTTATTAATGAGGCTTTTGTTAACTACCCAATCAATGTCAATGAAGTTATGTTTTCTCTTCTAGATAGCCACGACACCCCAAGAATTCTTCATTTGTGTCATGGCGACAAAAATAGAGTGAAACTTTCATTTTTATTTCTCTTGAGCCAGACAGGCACGCCATGTATCTATTATGGTAGCGAAATAGGGATGGCAGGTGGCTCAGATCCGCTTAATAGAGCATGTATGGAATGGGATCCGGCTAAGCAGGATCGCGACCTGCTACAACACATGAAAAAACTGATTGCTCTTCGTAAAAATACACCAGCAATGATCAGCCATAATATGGACTGGCTATTATCTGATGGTCAGACGCTGATTTACAGTAAAACACATCAACATGATACTGTATTTATCATCATGAATGCATCCGCAGGCCAAAGCACGATCACTTTGCCATCACAATTGGCAGACAAATCAGTCTTTGATTTATATGACAATAACATTGTCCAGCTAAGTGATACGTGCACACTGCCAGAATATGGCTTTGCGATTTATCGCCTCAACACTACCGGGGACTCACAATCTCCCACATTAATCAAATCAGCAAGAGTCATTGCTAATGATCTGACAAGGGAATAAGCACGCTCTTCAACCAGCTGAGTGCCACCTGTTCGGGTTCATCGTGCACGGTGGCATCCAGCTCCAGCGGGAGAATCACTCGCGTGGCCCCCAACTCTTGCAGCAATCCGTCCAGCCGACGGCCCGCGCCACAAAAGTGGTCATAGCTGCTGTCACCCATGGCAATCAGGGCATAACGCAGCCCCTTGAGCCAGGGCGCCTTGTCAGCCAGCTCGCTGGCAAAGGGCTGCAGATTGGGAGGAATGTCCCCCTGCCCGGTGGTGGCACTGACCAGCAATAAAAAACGGCCGAGGTCAATGTCCGCCAGCCGTGCTTCTTCGTGCAGAGAACAGTGATGCCCCTTGCGTTCCAGCTCATCTGCCAAGGTCTCGGCCACCAGCATGGCTGCGCCATAGACAGTTCCTACCACGATATCGATCTGCGCCATTCTCCTCTCCCTGCTTGAGTCACTCTTTTGAGCAACTCTATCAGCAAGCTGGCGTCAGATGCCACCGGTTCAAGGCTGAGGATCAGGCGCTTAGTAGTCGCTCTCGCTGGCGGGCCAGCCCAACTCGGCAAACAAGCGCAACACATCCTGACCGAGCGGAGCCTGGATCCGCATTGGCACCTTGAGCACCGGATGGGTAAAGCTCAGGGTGCGGGCCACCAGCAGCAGCCGTTCGGAGCCAAAGTGCTCGCGAAAGAAACGGTTGTGGCGGCCATCCCCGTGGGTGGTATCCCCGACAATGGGGTGGAACAGGTGATCCATATGGCGGCGCAGCTGATGCTTGCGGCCGGTCTTCGGGAACAATCTAACCAGACTGTAGCGACTGGTGGGGTGCTTCTTGGAGACCGCGTGGGGCAGCTCGACCTGATGCAGGCGCCGGAAGGTGGTGACGGCATCCTGCGCCGGGCGATCCGGGTTGCTCATGGCATCGGCAATCTTGTCCAGCTGCTCCTTGAGGGGATAGTCGATCACCCCCTGCTCGGGCGCCCAGCCACGCACCAATGCCAGATACTCCTTGTGCACCTGACGTTGGGTAAAGGCTTCAGTCAGGGCCCGGGCAATCACCGGATCGAGCGCAAACAGCAGCACGCCTGAGGTGGGCCGATCGAGGCGATGCACCGGATAGACATGGCGACCGCCGATGAGATCCCGGGTCATCTGCATGGCAAAACGGGTCTCGCCCTTGTCGAGCCAGCTGCGGTGTACCAGCAGACCAGACGGCTTGTTGACCGCCACCAGCCACTCATCCTGATAGAGCAGGGTCAGCTTCAAGTCACTCTCTTCTCGGGTTTGATCTGGCATCATTGTTCGATCACTTTGCCGGAAAGCAGCAGATCGAAGCGGGCGATCAGGCGCAGCAGCGCTTCTGCTTCGGCCAGATCCTCTTTGTAGACTTCGCTAGCCATAGGATAAAGGGAGACGCTGGTGGGCAACGGCGCCTGCAACATCACCAGCTGCTCCATGCGCGGGATCAGCACGAACTGCAGCCACTGATCAAAGCTCAGGGTATCGACACAAAAAGGCAGGGTGCTTGCCTGGGCTTCGTCACCGGGATGGTCAGCTTGCCAGCGCTCAAGGCGCTGCAACTCGGCGGTGAGTTCCCCCAACAGGCCAGCTACCAGCAAATATTGATTCATCTCGCTCTCTTCCTCATAACCACAGATTGATCCGCCGACCCGACAGGGCCAGCCAGGATGCCGATACATTCGGTCGCGCAGCACCGGCGATTCAGCCGGCTCATCGACACACACGGCAGCCAGCGCGGCCTGCCGCCGTTAAAAGAAGGGCGATACTATACACCTCCCCCCGCATGGCTGCCATGTTGATATCTGCCGCAGCGCGCGTCTGCTGCCACTGGCTATCCTCGGCAAGGGCCTTATAATCGGCCCGCATCACCATTAGCCGGATCTCACCATGTCTGCGACGCCTACTGCCATCAATACCTTGACCGAATTTCTGACTCAGGCTGGCACCCAGTTCCAGCTGTTTGACATGGGCCGCCAGGTGCGGTCACTGGCAAGCGATACCTTTGTGCGCATCGAACAGCAGCAGGAACCCTACCCCTGGCCGCTGCAACAGCACGCCTGGCTCGGTGTGCACTTCTTCCAGCCGAGCGAGTCTCGCCACTACCTCTGGTTCCTCAAGTTTGCCCTCGATGAGCGCGGCCTGCTGATGTCAAATGGTCCCAAGCTGTTCATGGATCAGGTGGTGGAGACCCTGGGCTACAAGCTCACCGGCGATCTGGATGAAGAGAAAGCCCAGCGCTTGGCCGACAATCCCTACACCTTCCGCCCGGCGGAGGCAAAAATGGCCAGTCTGCACGCCAAGCTGGCGCGCCAGCTGGAGCAGGCCCCTTCCGCCTATTACGATGCCCTCTGCCACTATCTGGCCGCCCCCAACGACACCGGTTGGCAAACGCTGGGACTGCAGGGCTTTGCCGATCTGGCCGAGCGACTCCATGATGAACGCAATCTGGCGCTGATCTGCAAGGCGCTGCCCAAACTGCCGCAAGAGCCGCTCTATGCCCTCTGCCAGAGCCTTGAAAACGCCCCGCTGCCGCCGGCAGTACAAGGCGCCCTGCTTGAGCGGATCGGCAAGGAGCAGGAGTGCGCCGCCCCCAACCCGGAGACCCTGGCCTACCTCTGCCGCGCCATGGCCTCCTGCCCCGGCAGCACTTTGCGCACCAACAAGCTGCTGACCCTGCTGCAAACCCAGCCAAGCCCGGCGCTGCTGCTCGCCATTGCGGGCCGGCTCTGGCCCGATCTGAAAGATGCCAATCTGCTCAGCCACTATCTGGAACAACTGGCGCTACAACCGACCCAGTTCTTCAATCAGGTTTTTGCCGAGTTGGTCACTTTACCGACCCTGCGCAATGATATGCTGGCCAGACTGCGCGACCCCGAGCGCAGCGATGCGCTGGGCAAGGCCATCGGCCGTCTGTTTGCCTCGGCCTGATCCCTCGCCTCCCCCTCACGCAACGAGGCAACACGGCGGGAAATAGAAAAGGAGATCGGGAGTGCCGAGCAGGACTCCCGGTTATCGACATCACGATAAGGAAGCCCGCCTATGGGAGAGATGCTCGGAATTTTGTTGCTGATTGCTGTTGCCGGCCTGTTCTGGCTGCAACGCCAACAGGCAGAAGTGGCCTGGCAATATATGCGCCGCTACTGCCAGCACCATGATCTGCAACTGCTGTCACTGGCTCGCCATCGGCGGGAGCTGGCGCATAATCCCCTGCGGCTGCTGACCCACTATCAGTTTGAATTCTCCAGCGATGGCGAGAGCCACTATCAGGGCACCCTCAAGATGCAGGGGCTGCACGTCGTGGGCGTTGATCTGCCACCCCATCGCATCCCCTCTGCCTGATCCCCAATCTCGTCTCTGCGCCCGATGGCTGTGCCTGTCTATAATCTCAGGGATTAAACAAAGGGAGAGACGAGATGGAACCCCTTGTCCACGATCTGCCAGCCCTGTTTGCCCAGCTCGGGATGGCCAACGACGAGCTGAGCCTGCACCGCTTTGTGCACGACCATCACCTCGACAATGAGACCCTGCTGCCGGAGGCCGTTTTCTGGAACGCCGCCCAGGCCAGCTTTCTGCGCGACGCCCTGTGGAACGACTCCGACTGGTGCGAGGCGATCGACCAGCTAGATGTGATGCTGCGCCAGCCCCGCTAAGCCGCCCGCCCCTTTCCTCCCCTGCCGGCTTTGGTTAAGATCCCGCCCCGATATCGATCCCTCCTTCTCACCCAGAGCATGCTTATGTCCGCCCACGAGATCATCCGAATTGCCAACGAGCTGGCCGCCAAGGGCCTGACACCCACCACCGCCATGATCAAGGCCCGCCTCACCCAGCCTGTGCCTATGGCCGAGCTGCTGAAAGTGCTGAGCCAGTGGAAGCAGCAGCCCGTCGCGACCGCCGAGAGCGAGCTCCTGCCAGAGGCCGTGCCTCAGCCAGCACCGGAGCTCACCCTGCAGCAACTCGCCGAACAGCTCGCGCGCATCGAACAGAAGGTGGATCGCCTGACTGACCTGCTCCTCCAGCAGGGGCAAGGCTGAACCATGTATATCGTCGAACTCTGCTTTGAGTGTTACCGCGATACCTCCCTTGGCGACGCCGAGCGGGCCATCGTCAACTACCTAGACATGCTGCGTTATCAGGGCCAGATCCTCGGGCGGGAGTTCCCCACCAGCATGCATGAGGGCTATTTCGTCAGTCGGGTGGTCTGTCCGGAGCAGGATAGCCTGCACCCCGACAACCAGAGCGAGCAGGTCAAACTGGCTGAGCAGCAGCTCAATCAAGCCGGGCTGCTGGCGCCCAAACTCCATTTGCAAGGGGCGGATCTGCTTTCCGACAGCACCGACCCTTGCGGCCAGCAGGGCGAGCGGCCGAGCTGGATGATGCTCTATACCAGCTTCCTGCATACCTGCTCGCCGCTGCGCTGTGGCGACCACTTCGCCCCCATTCCGCTCTACCAGCTGCCCGCAGTCGCCAACGGCGATCAGAAACAGATCATCAAGTGGCAGGAGGATTGGGAGGCATGCGATCAGCTGCAGATGAACGGCTCCATCGCCGAACATGCGGCGCTGCACGAAATCGGCGAAGTGGGCAGCCGCCTCTACCGGCGCGGCAGCGATCTGGCCAAGCGGCTGGAAGTGCTGAGCGGCATCCCCACCTACTACTACCTCTATCGGGTGGGCGGGCTGAGCGCGGCCGAGGAGAAGGCGCGCCCCTGCCCCAGCTGTGGCGGTGAGTGGGCGCTGGCAGAGCCACTGCACGAGATCTTCGACTTCAAGTGCGACAGCTGCCGTCTGGTCTCCAACCTCTCCTGGGATTTCAAGGATTAAGCGCGTTCCCTGTACGCGACGCCATAAAAAAGAGCCTTGCCGCATGGCAAGGCTCTTTTCGTTCCGATGAGTAACCTTGGCTCGAACCGGCGCTATTGCGGCAACGTCTCCAGCCGTTCCAGAAACGCCGGCAAAGAGGGCGCCAACGGCAGCCGACGGCCTGAATCGAGCCACTCCAGCCACACCTGACCACTCTCGTTATCAAGGGAGATGAGCGTCATCTCGTTGCGGGTGGTGGCAATAAAGATGGAGGGGGTTCGTTTTAACTTGCGCAACATCAGCAGGTGGCCGATGAGGTTCTCCCTGAGCAGGTCGAGATCCGCATCGTTCCACGGCAAGATCAGTTCAAGGCGCAGCCCCTTGAAAAGGCAGGGGATGGGGCGACTGAACCAGTGTCCGAAAAGGGCAATGGCGCAGGGATGAATTGTCAGCTCAAGAGCATCGGCCATAGCCGTAAAATCGGCGGGTTCGGGACGATGGTGAGGACGCCAGGCCACCCGACCATCGGCGGGCTCCCCAAGCTGGCAGGGGGAACGCCAGTCCGCCTCCCACTCGCACAGGGGCAGGCCTCGTCTGGCCTCGCCATCCCGTTGCCAGCGGGTAAAAAAGTGCTCCAGGGCAGACAAAACTTGATCCGACATCGAAAATCCCCACAATTGCTGGCAAAGTCCGCTATTGCACCACCAAACCCGGTAACAGACAAGGTTGCCAGCCGACCTTGCGACCCGGGATACAGAACCCGGGATACCGAGAGGCCGACGCCCAAGCCAAACGGCTGCAACCATCCGGCCCTGCAATGGCCCGTTTCATTCCACTCATCATGAGCAGATTACGTGAGCAACCCTGTGAGCAAACAAGATAGATACGCCGGGGCCAGCGCCCTGACCGGCCTGAGCCTGGGCCAGCAATCCGATTACATCAGCCAGTACACCCCCTCCCTGCTGCAGCCGGTTCCACGTAGCCTGAACCGGGATGATCTCCAACTGGGCGATGACCTACCCTTTACCGGTTGCGATGTCTGGACCCTCTATGAGCTCTCCTGGCTCAATGCCAGGGGCAAGCCGATGGTGGCGGTGGGTGAAGTGGCCATTCCGGCCACCAGTGCGAACCTGATCGAATCCAAATCCTTCAAGCTCTACCTCAACTCCTTCAACCAGACCCGTTGCGACTCTATCGAGGCAGTCGCCGCCATGCTGACCAAGGATCTGAGTGCCTGTGCCGGGGAGACCGTCACGGTCACCCTGTTCCCCCTCGACAAGGCGCCGCACCAGATTGCCCTGCTGCCTGGCGAGTGCATCGATGAGCAGGATATCGAGGTAGACAATTACGAGTTTGATGCGTCCCTGCTGCAAGGGGCAGCCGGTAGCGAGCAGGTCGAGGAGACCCTGCACAGCCACCTGCTCAAATCCAACTGTCTGGTCACCAGCCAGCCCGACTGGGGCTCTGTGGTGATCCGCTACAAGGGGCCGAAACTCGATCGGAAGAAGCTGCTGCGCTATCTCATCTCGTTTCGCCAGCACAACGAGTTCCATGAGCAGTGCATCGAGCGGATCTTTATCGACCTCAAGCACTATTGCCAGCCTGAGCAGTTGACCGTCTATGCCCGCTATACCCGCCGCGGCGGCCTCGACATCAACCCGTTCCGCTCCGATTTCGAAGCGGTGCCCGCCAACCTGCGTCTGATCCGCCAATAAAGTCGAGTTGCGACAGAGAGGGCAGTCGCACTGCCCTCCATAACTGGTAAAAGGGTTTCGATCGATTCTTTACGCAGCTGTGATAAGGGGGCTGGATAATAAAATCCAGACGAAACCCACTTGCCGGCCACCTGCAAACCACAGTAAACGCTGGACTCGCAGGGGGGGGCTTGGATAACATGCCAACACCTCTGCGCCGTCCTTAATCCAATGAATCAACTGTTTTTTCTGGCCATGATGATGTCCTCCCTGTCAGCTCCGAATCTGGATCTGGACAAGGAGCAACTCTCTATCGATCTGCAACAAGCGCAATCGATGGTACTGACCGATCCTGCCAGATGCGTCCAGATCACCACCGCCTTCCTGACGCGCGCAGCCAATAATCCCCAGCAAATCATCAGCAATCGCCAGGAGTTCGGTTATCGCGAACCCATCCTGAGTTACAGCACGGCGGCCCAGACCATAGGCGCCCATCTGCTCAAAGGGGAGTGTCTGCTGCAACTGGGTCAATATCAGGCCACCCAGCAAGCGCTCGACAAGGCGATGGCGCTGGCTGACAAAGAGCGGCAACCGGAACTCAAGGCCCACGGCCTCTATCTCAAGATCCGCAGTCAGGCCCTCAAACCGGATAACCAGAGCACCAGCCGCGCCCTGATGGATCAACTGGACGAACAGCTGGCCGTCCCCACGCTCAAGCAGAGCCAGTTGCAGATCTATGGCCGCCTGCAACGCACCAGCTACGACATCGAGAACCAGCACTTCGATGATGCCAAGGCACACTTGGCAGATGCGCGGATCTGGGCCGCCAAGACCCCCAATCCCCTCGCCAGTGCCTGGGTCAGCGCCATCAGCGGCGACCTTTATCGTGCGCTGCAGCAGCCACAGCTGGCGCTGGGGGAATATATCGATGCCCAACAACAGGCCAAAAGCCTCAATGACCCGCTCTTTCTCGGCCTGCTATCGAACCAGATAGTGAAACTCTACCAGCAGGAGCAGGAGCCCCAGAAAGCGCTGCAGTATGCCAATGAGGCGGCCAATTACTTCCACTCCATCGGCAACCCTTCCCTGCTGTGCGACTCCCTGATGGTGCTGGCGCGACTCAACCGCGAGCAGGGCGACCTCAATATGGCGCTGGTCTACTTCTTCAATGCGCTGGATCTGCTCGATGAAGGGAGCAACCGACCGCAAGCCTCCCTGCTCAAATACGAAATCGGCAAGACCTACCTGCAAAGCGGCAACCTCTCGCTGGCCAGCAACTACCTCAATGCGGCCCGTCAGTCCCACGAGCTGAGCGATGCCAAAGAGCCGCTGATCGATACCCTGCTACTGCTCGGCGAGCTCTATCTGAAGAAACAGGAGGCCGCCATCGCCATTCTGCAGTTGGAGAACGCCCGCGCGCTGGCCAATCAGCTCGGCGATACCCGCCGTCAGTACGAGGTATTCCGCCTGTTGTCGCTGGCCTATGAGCAGAAGGGGTATCTGCGTCAGGCTCTCGACAGCTACAAGCGCTTCCACCGTCTTGGCGAGGAGGTGCGCCAGCAGGAGCAGGCTATGGAGCAGGCGGCGATCCGTGACAACTATGTCCAGGTCGAGCGGGTGCAACATATCAAGGAGCTGGAGCAGCGACTTAACAACAGCCAGCACCAGCAGGAGCGCTATCTCTGGTCGAGCATCACCACCAGCCTGCTGCTGGCGCTCTTTATCTACCTCTTCTTCACCCTCTGGCTCAAGCTGCGTACTGCCCGCCTGCAACTGAAACGGACCAATGAGGCCCTGCTGATCGAGCCACGCTCGGGGCTGGCCAACTGGCAGCGGCTGATGAACCGCTGGCCGCGGGAGATGGCAAAGCGCCAGCTGAAATCGGATCGCTGGTACCTCAGTGAACAGCCCTCCAGCGAGTTCGATGACAAGCTGCACTATCTGCTGTTCCGGGTGCCTTTCCTGGTCAATACGCTGGAGCGCCACGGCTATCAGGCCAGCAGAGAAATCGAGCAGGCCTTCGGTGCCTATATGGACACCCTGACCCCGCAAGATGGCCGTATCTATGACTTGCGTGAAGGACACATGCTCTATGTGGTGCCACAGCGCCACGTCACCAACCTGCATCAACTGGCGGGAGACCTGCTGACGGCCATCGCCGCCTTCCCTTGCAACTATCCGCTGGATCGCAGGATCAGCCTCGGGATTGTCAGTCACCCCTTCCTACCGAAAGCGGCGACCGCGCTCGATCACAATGGCCTGTTTGACCTCTGCTATCTCGCCCTGTCGGGAGCCATTCAGCTCAGTGAAAAATGCCAGCAAAACGCCTGGTTGGAGCTGGCTGCGATCGATTGCCAACAAGCGGCATTTTTTAATGGAGATGTGTGGCAATGCGGCCTGATGGCAATTGACAAGGGACTGGTAAAAGTCAATTCTTCTCATGAAAAGCAATGGGTTAATTGGCCCAGCCTTGCAAGGAAGCCGGCAGCCGATAACCACCAGGAAATAATGTAGATAACAGGCGAGGATCGAAACCAGGTTCGACCACTGTTGCTATCCAACACCAAAAACAATAATGACAACAGGGCGACCTGATAATGAATGACATCGCTGCCGTAGCAGGACAATTGGCAAGACTCAGGGAATCCCTTCAGCAGAAACAGCTGGAACTCGACGGCGTACTGTCGTTTTCCGATGCAGAGCGTGCCCGTGGTATCCAGTTTATCAACAAGTTGATGCTCTCCTGCCGTGGCTTCGACCGCGAGCTGGACAATCGCTTCGCCAAGCTCAAGCAGAAACTGGATAACAACCCCGCATTTACCGCGCTAGACGAGGATCTGCTGGCCATTGAAAAACTGCTGCAGCAGCACAGCAATGCTCTGGAAGAGTCGATCACCCTGACCCAGACCGCCATCGAACTTGGTTCCAAACAGCTGAAAAACATCAAGGGCTTCCCGGAAGAGACCCGCAAGTCCCTCAAGGAATTTCTGGCAAGTCCCGCCGGTTACGGCATTGCCGATCACCAAAAGAAGGTGATCAAGCTGCTGGAGTTTTACCAGCAGGCGATCAAGATCCAGCTGCTGCCAAGCCAACCCCTGTTGGCACCGTCAGGTGCAACTCAACAAGAAAGCGATACTGCCAGCAACGATGGCCAACCCGATGTAGACCCGTTTGATCTCAAGGATCACGCCCGTATCGCCGATGAGCTGCAGCGGCTTATCACCGAACTCGACTTTGCCGGCGCCATCGGCGAGAGCCTGAGCGACATTCGCCGCCAACTGCTGATCGGTATCAACCCTGCCCTGCTGGCGGAAACCTGCCTGCAGGTGATCGAGCTCATCATCGAAGGCACCCGTGAGGAGCGCAAAGCCTCCCGCGCCTTTCTCAGCTCCCTCAACGAGAGCCTCTCCGCGGTACATGTCGGCTTTACCGAATCCCTCGATGAGGGGCGTGCACTGCAAAACGAAACCCGAGAGACCCGCGAGGCGCTGGTCAACGAGTTGCAGGCGATCGATCACTCCCTGGCCAGCCATAACTCCATCGATGCGCTCAAGCGCGCCATCTCCGGCCATATGGGCGCCATCAACCTGCTGCTTCAAGAACGGGAAAGTACCGCAGCACGGGAACGTCACCTGCTCACCCGCCTCTCCACCATGGAGTCCAAGCTGCGCTTGATGAAGGAGGAGACCGCCGAGTACAAGAAGCGGCTGACCATTCAAAAACACAAGCTGTTCCTCGACAGCCTGACTCAGGTACACAACCGGGCAGCCCTCGATGAACGGCTGGAGCAGGAGTACAAACGTTGGCTTCGTTACCGCACTCCGCTCTGCATGGCGATCATCGACATCGATCACTTCAAGAACATCAATGACAACTACGGCCATATGGCGGGTGACAAGGCGCTGAAAGTAGTCGCCAAGGCGCTGCAAAGCGCGCTGCGTGATACAGATTTCATCGCCCGTTTTGGTGGAGAAGAGTTCGTGGTGTTGCTGCCCAACATCAATCCGGACAAGTTCCAGAAGCCGCTGGAGACCCTGCGCCAGACCATCAAGAGCATCCCGTTCCGTTTTCGCGATGCCAAGGTGGAGATCACCATCTCCATCGGCGCAACCCTGTTCAAGGATGGGGACAACCCGTCAGATGTGTTCGAGCGGGCGGACAAGGCGCTCTACCACTCCAAGCATACCGGTCGGGATCAAGTGACTCTGGCCTGACGAGCGGTCAAAAAAACAGCGAACAGTCGTCGCCCTATTTCCCTCCACCCTCTGTTACCACTACTATCGATCTCAGGGGATGCAACATAGCGTCCCCTTTTCTCCCCAGGGAAAAACACAACGATAACAAGTGAGTAAAGGGGAACCTATGATTACGCACATCAATCCCGTCGGCAGCATGGATTTGCTGTCACAGCTCGAGGTGGATCGCCTCAAGCAGACTGCCTCCAGCGATATCTATCAACTGTTTCGCAACTGCTCGCTGGCAGTGCTCAATTCCGGTAGCCATACCGACAGCTCCAAGGAGATCCTGGAGCGCTTCAAATCGTTCGATATTCATGTGATCCGGCGCGAGCGCGGGGTCAAGCTGGAACTGTTCAATGCCCCCGAGCACGCCTTTGTCGATGGCGAGATCATTCGCGGCATTCAGGAGCACCTCTTCTCGGTGCTGCGCGACATTCTCTATGTCTCCAATCAGCTCGAGTCCAACCGCCTGGTCAATCTGACCAACTCCACTCATATTTCCAACGTGGTGTTCGCCATCCTGCGCAACGCCAAGGTGATCCTGCCCGGCGCCGATCCCAACCTGATCGTCTGCTGGGGTGGCCACTCCATCAACGAGATCGAATACCAGTACACCCGCGCCGTGGGCAGCGAGCTGGGCTTGCGTGAGCTGAACATCTGTACCGGCTGTGGCCCTGGCGCCATGGAGGGGCCGATGAAGGGGGCCGCCGTTGGCCATGCCAAACAGCGGGTGCGCAACGGCCGCTACATCGGCCTCACGGAGCCTTCCATCATTGCGGCAGAACCGCCCAACCCCATCGTCAACGAGCTGGTGATCCTGCCGGATATCGAGAAACGGCTGGAAGCCTTCGTACGCCTCGGCCACGGCATCATCATCTTCCCGGGTGGGGTCGGCACCGCCGAAGAGCTGCTCTATCTGCTCGGCATCATGATGCACCCGGCCAACGAGCGGCAGCCGATGCCCATCATCCTGACCGGCCCGAAAGAGAGTGCCGACTACTTCCGAGCCATCGACGACTTCATCAAGGCGACCCTCGGTGAACCTGCGACCAAGCTCTACCGGATCATTGTCGGCGATGCGCCGGAAGTGGCCCGGGTGATGAAAGAGGCGATGCCGAAAATCCGCGAATACCGCAAATCGGTCGGCGATGCCTACTCCTTCAACTGGTCCCTCAAGATTGAGCCGGAGTTCCAGCTCCCCTTCGAACCGGATCACGCTAGCATGGCCAGTCTGGATCTGCACCGCAACCAGCCGCCCCAGTTGCTGGCCGCCAACCTGCGTCGAGCCTTCTCCGGTATCGTCGCCGGCAACGTCAAGGAAGGGGGCATTCGCGCCATCGAGAAGAAAGGCCCCTTCAAGCTGCACGGCGACAAGGAGCTGATGCACCTGATGGACAAACTGCTGGAGAGCTTCGTCAAGCAGCAGCGGATGAAGCTGCCGGGCAGCCAGTATGTGCCCTGCTACGAAATCGTCCGCTAGGATACAGATACATCATCGACAGAGGGGCGCATCGGCGCCCCTCTTTATTGGCTCAATGCCTTCCCGACCGCCATCAATCCCCCATAAGGCGAGCGGTTTGTTACAATGGGGCGTCCCGACCGCCAAGAGTGCCCCATGTCAACTATCCGGCCACACCTGCTCATCATCGATGCCCTCAACCTCATTCGCCGTCTGCACGCGGTACAGGCCCAGCAGGCACTGACCCCAGCCCAGGCGCTGGTTGCAACCCGCGCCAACCTTATCAATACCTGCCGCAAGCTGCTGGCCAATAGCGAGCCGACCCATGTCATTGCCGTGTTTGATGGCGAGGTGCATAGCTGGCGCAAGGAGGTCTATCCGGCCTACAAGGAGGGGCGAACCCCCATGCCCCCTGAACTGCGTGAGGGGTTGGCGACCCTGCAGGATGCCTTCTGGGAGTGCGGTGTCGATGCCCTGCTCTCCGAGACAGATGAAGCGGATGACCTTATCGCCACCCTCGCCAGCGGCATCGCCAGCCACGGCCATCAGGCGACCATCATCTCCACCGACAAGGGCTTCTGCCAACTGATCTGCCCGCAGATCCGGGTGCGCGACTACTTCAACAAACGCTGGCTGGATGCGGCCTTCGTCCAGCAGCAATATGGGGTAGCCCCTGCTCAGCTGGTCGACTTCTGGGCCCTGACCGGTATCAGCGGTTCCAATATCAAGGGGGTTCCGGGGATCGGCCCCAAGACCGCCACCCAGCTGTTGCAGCAATATGGCAATCTGGCAGCCATGCTCGAGGCCTGCCAGCAAGAGGACGCCGCCAAGCCACTGATCAAACTGCGCCAACATCAGGATGAGGCCCTGCTGGCCCAGCGGCTGGTGCACTTGCAGCGAGATATTCCGCTGGGATTCAACCTGCGGGACATCCGCTACCCGCCCCAGCCGGACTAAAGTGCCGAACAAAAATGCAGGTAAGGGCGTGAACCATGACGGGACTCACCCTCGCTGTTGATAAAAGTGAGTAGAATGTAAAGGAATGTGGTTGGTTTGCTGAGTAAATGCTATAAAGCAGCCCCATCCTCCCCTATACCCTGGAAGTGGAACCCTCTCATGTCCAAAAGAAAAATTACCGTGATCCCCGGCGACGGCATCGGCCCCAGCATCATAGAATCAGCCATCCAGATCCTGACCCATGCGGGTTGTGACTTTGAGTACGAATACGCTGATGCGGGTCTGGTTGCCCTCGAGAAGCATGGCGAGCTGCTGCCCCAGGCTACCCTGGATCTGATTGAGAAGAACAAGGTGAGCCTGAAAGGGCCATTGACCACACCGGTCGGCGGCGGTTTTACCTCCATCAACGTCTCCCTGCGCAAGAAGTTCAACCTCTACGCCAACGTGCGTCCGGTCATCTCCTTCAAGGGAACCAGAAGCCGTTACGACAACATCGACATCATCACAGTGCGTGAAAACACCGAAGGGATGTACTCGGGTGCAGGTCAGAAGCGCAGCGATGACAACAAGAGTGCCGAGGCGATGAGCATCATCACCCGCGAAGGGGCCGAACGCATCGTCAAGTTTGCCTTCGAGCTGGCCCGTCAGGAAGGGCGCAAGAAGGTCACCATCATCCACAAGGCGAACATCCTTAAGTCGACCTCCGGCCTGTTCCTCGAAGTGGCACGTGAAATCGCCAGCCACTATCCGGATATCCAGAGCGAAGAGATGATCGTCGATGCCGCCTGCATGAACTTGGTGATGTACCCGGAGCGTTTCGATGTCATGGTCACCACCAACCTGTTCGGCGACATCCTCTCGGATCTTTGCGCCGGTCTGGTTGGCGGCCTTGGCATGGCGCCCGGCGCCAACATCGGCGATGGCGCGGCCATCTTCGAAGCGGTCCACGGCTCTGCCCCCGACATTGCAGGCAAGAACATTGCCAACCCGACCTCGGTGATCCTCGCCTCCATCCAGATGCTGGAGTACCTCGGCATGCAGGATAAAGCAGAGCGGATCCGCGAGGCAGTACGAGACACCATCGAATCTGGTGATCGGGTCACCCGCGATCTGGGCGGCACGGCTTCCACCAGCGAATTCACCCAGGCCATCATCGATCGTCTGTGAGTTAATTCATTGATTTTAAAAGGGAGCTTCGGCTCCCTTTTTTATATTTCCGAATCCTTTGCCACTCCCCGAACAGCAACTATGTTCAATAGAGAAGAAGAACAGGGAGTGTTTTTCATGAAGGGATACGGGTGCTATCTGGTGTCGGGTCTGATGCTGGTGTGTGGTACTGCAAGTGCCTTCGAACAGGCTCAATCAACCCAAACAGCCAAACTGCCGCAGCAGGAAAAACGGACTGCCACCGAGGTATGGCGCTCGAGCCTGAATACCAACGACCTGCTCAAGGCACCCAAACCCCTGTCGTTTGGTATTGAAGTCTCCACCGACAACTTTGGCAATCAAAAGATCACCTCCTACCCGCAGCTCAATCTGACCCCGGAAAAGAGCATCAGTCTGTCGATTGAACGCTTCAGACCCAAGGTCAAATTCAAAGCCGGTGGACTGCATACGGCAATCAGACTGAGAGGGGATGGCATCAAAATGCAGTTCAATCCGGTCGACAAAACCATCCCGCTGCAGATCGAGATCAAGGTGACTGACGACGAATCCTCCCTGCGCCTCGATTACCGTTTCTGATATTTTCCGGCAGCCGAATAGCAAAAGGCCGACAGGTTTCCCTGTCGGCCTTGGTATTTATCGTACGGGCAGAACTGCTACATCACGCCTTGGGCTCGAGTTTGGAGACCCAGTACTTGTTGTAAACATGTACGGTGATCTCTTCTCGATCGTGATAGAGCTGCTTGGCCTGGATCACGAACGCGTTGTCGATCTCCTTGAGCATCTCGCGCAATACCTCGATATTGTGCACCGACTCGGCATAACGCTTCTTCATCGGCAGCTTGAGGTTGAACATCGCCTCCTGGCAGTCGCCCTCACGGAACCAGTCCGCAATCATGTGAACGACCCGCGCCGGTTTATCGACCATATCGCACACCAGCCAGTAGGTGTTCTTCTTGCTCGGACGCCAGACGAAACCGTCATCCCGGATATGCTTGACCTGACCGGTATCCATCAGGGATTGGGCCATCATGCCGTTGTCGACCGCCGTCACCATCATGCCACGACGCACCAGCTGATAGGTCCAGCCACCCGGGCAGGCGCCCAGATCCACCGCCTTCATGCCTGAGCAGAGACGCACATCCCACTCTTCCCGCGGCACGAACACGTAAAACGCCTCCTCCAGCTTGAGGCTGGAGCGGCTCGGCGCATCGGCCGGGAAGCGCAGGCGCGGGATCCCCATGTGGAATCCGGAGTTGTTGAACGAGTAGGAGTAACCCAGCAACACGTGATCATTAGCCATGAAGAAGGCGTGGAACACCGGACGGTTCGGCGTCTCCTTCTTGGTCAGGATCTCGTTGCTGCGCAGCGCCTGACGAAGCGGCACGGTGAACTTGCGGCAGAAGGCCGACAGCTCTTTAGCTTCGTTGGTATCCGCGGTTTCGACCCGCAGATCACCGCAAATGGTGTAGTCACTCACCGCCTCAAGTATGGGGGAGATCCTGTCCGCGACATCCAGATCCTTCAGCTCATGGGTGACCACCAGCATCTGGCGGATAAAGATGAGCTCCCGGAACGGCAGCTTGCGAGCCAGCAGGTCCGCCTGCTCCTCGTCATACAGTTCGAAGATCACATAACCGCTGTCGTCCTTGACCCGGGCGAAACCGTAGCACTGCATGTTACCGGCACGCTCGGTGATCTCTGCAGCCGCCTCTTTCTCAAAACCGGGGCGGCAATAAAGCAGCAGATTATTCATTTTTTCCTCCAAGACGACAGCCAGCCCAGATCAGGGCCGCCCATCCCAACATAAAACAGAGGCCACCGGCCGGAGTAATCAACCCCAGCCCCTTGCTGCCAAGCAGCACCATGGCGTAAATACTGCCGGAGAATCCGATGATCCCCAGCACAAAAGCGGTGCCAGCCAGGTGGATCACCCTGCTGCGCACACCACACCAGCCCAGAACCAGCAGGGCCAATGCGTGAAAAAACTGATATTGCACGGCCGTACTGAACGCCGCCAGACGCTCGGGCGTAATGCCGGTCGCCGCCAATCCATGGGCGCCATAAGCCCCCAGCATGGTGGCCGTCAACCCGAAGAGACCGGCCAGTATCAGCCAATGTCGATGGATCTGCATCCTCACTCTCCCTCTTTCATCGAGGCTGGCAATAAAACCAACCCTCCCGTGCTATCCGTGCCGGACCACAAAATGGCTGATGGCCGCCGCTGCATGCTGCATATTATCCTGCTCACTCACGCCACTGGCTTTTCGCGGTTTGAAACCATGATCACCATCGGTCAACCAATGGACCGATACGGCGGGTGAGAAGGGGAAATCGGCCAGTTCGGCGCGACTACCGAAGGTATCGCGCTCCCCCTGCAACAGCAGGGTTGGCACTGCAATATGTTTGAGTACCTCGCCTCGCCAGCTGTCGGGCTTGGCCGGAGGGTGGAAAGGATACCCGAGAATGAGCAATCCTGCAGCATTCATCTCACCCTCGCCTTCACGATAGAGTTCCGCCGCCATCCGCCCGCCCATCGACTTGCCCGCCAGAAACAGCCGTGGATGGGCAAACTCACGGATCATGTCGCGCCAATGGGCGAGCAGCACAGGTGCTCTGTCCGGCGGGCGGCGCTTGCCATCCTGTGCTCGCTTGGTCATGTAGGGAAAGTTGAAGCGCACCACTTCGATGTCGGGGCCAGCCAGCAGGCGTGACAACTCGGCAAGAAAGACATGATCCATCCCCGCACCTGCCCCGTGGGCCAGCAAAATGCGAACGGGGGCATCAACAGCCCCCTCGCGGATCACATCAGGCATCGGCGAGCCTTGCCCTACGGCGGGCCTCTTCCTGCTCCACCAGCTCCAGCATCCAGTCGCGGAAGGCTACGATCTTGCCCTGATCAGACTGCTGCTCCTGACAAACCAGATAGAAGGCATTTTTGCTCACCAGCACCTGCTCGAACGGACAGATGAGGCGGCCGGCCTCAATCTCGGGCTGAGCCAGCACGCTGTGACCAAGCGCCACCCCCTGGCCGTGGATCGCCGCCTGGATCACCATGGTGGAGTGGCTAAAGATGGGCCCCTGATTGACGTTGGGTGCATCGATATCGAGCTGGCGGAACCAGGCCTTCCAGTCGCGACGGGAGGTATCGTGCAGCAGGGTATGAAGAGTCAAATCTTGCGGCGTACGCAGCGGTTTGGGCCCGGTCAGCAGCAAGGGGGAGCAGACCGGGATCAGGTATTCGGTATGCAGCTTGTCCGAGCGCAGACCCGGCCAGTTGCCGCGCCCGTAATAGATAGCCACATCCACATCATCGGTAAGCGACCCTTCGTCGAGATCGACCGCCTTGATCCGCACGTCGATATCGGGGTGGCGCTCGCTGAACTTGACCAACCGCGGCACCAGCCACTGGATGGCGAAACTCGGCTGCAAACTGACAGTCAACGCCCCCTTGGCACTGCGGGCCAGCAGCTTGTCGGTCGCCTCAGAGATGGAGGCAAAGATGTCTTTGATATCCAGGAAATAGCCCTGCCCCTCTTCGGTCAACAACAAGGAGCGATTTTTGCGGCGGAACAGCTTGATGCCAAGATACTCCTCCAGCGCCTTGATCTGGTGACTGATGGCAGCCTGAGTCACAAACAACTCTTCTGCTGCGCGGGTAAAGCTTAAGTGACGAGCCGCTGCTTCAAAGGCCTTGAGGGCATTGAGCGGGGGTAAACGACGAGACATGACACCAGCCGACGATGAGTTTTTCTAATGGGGCGCATTATAATTTGTCGGTTGCGGGTCGACCAGTGAATAAACATAATTCGCCCAGCAATCAGTCGTCATATGGCTCACATTTTCTACTACGTGTTGGTTTACATGTGTTTTTAGTGAGTCTTTCGACTGCGATTGTGGTGTTGTGTTTCTTCCTCTGCGGGAAGAGGGGCTCAAATCTCACCGGTTTGACCCAGTCTGTCATCTGAATGTGTTTGGCGCCTCCAGCTGGATGGCGCCTTTTTTCATCCCTTCTATACCTTGAACTGCCCCACCAGCTGCTGCTGTTTATCCGCCAGCGCAGAGAGCTCGCGACCATTTTCGGCGGAGGTCGCCGCCTCGGCCCGAATGGTGTGGCTCACATCGCGAATGTTGCTGACGTTGCGGTTGATCTCGTCCGCCACCCGGCTCTGCTCCTGCGCCGCCCGGGCAATCTGCTCATTCATCTGATGGATGGTGGAGACTGACTGGATAATCTGCTCCAGCACCTGCACCGAGAGATCCACCTTGGCGAGGGTCTCGTCAGCCTGTCCATGACCATCGCGGATCGCCTTGACCACGGCGCCGGTACCGGATTGCAGTTGGCTGATCAGAGTCTGGATCTCGACGATGGCATTCTGGGTGCGACCGGCCAGATTACGCACCTCATCGGCCACCACGGCAAAGCCACGGCCCTGCTCACCGGCCCGAGCCGCTTCAATAGCCGCATTCAGCGCCAGCAAGTTGGTCTGCTCGGCAATTCCCTGGATCACGGTGAGAATGTCATTGATGTTGTCGCTGTTGGCGGAGAGTCGCTCCACCACCGGCTGGGCATCGTTGATGATGGTCATCAGCTTGCGCATCGCCTCCTGGGTGTCGGCAACGACATATTTGCCCTCTTGCGCCGCGGCATCAGTGGTGTTGGCGGCAGCCACCGCCGAGCCGGCATTACCGGAGACCTGCAACGCCGTGGCGCTCAGCTCTTCAAATGCCGTCGCCACCAGATCGATCTCCTGATACTGGGCCTGCATGCCGCTGCTGGTGCGCTCGGCCACCTGCGCGGCTCGCTCGGCACTGTTACGCGTACCGGAGACAGTATCAATCACCTGACTGATGGTGGATTGCAACTTGTTGAGGAAGCTGTTGAACCACTTGGCCAGCTCGCCGATCTCGTCTTGCCGCTGGATCTCGATACGCTGGGTCAAATCCCCCTCGCCGCTGGCGATATCCTTGAGACGGGCAACTACAGCGCGGATGGGCGCCACAATCTGGCGCGCCATCAACCAGATAAAACTCAGGGCCACCAGCGAGATCAGCACCCCGATTGACAACTGCGAGAATACGCTGCGATTGGCCTCACTGGCCAGCTCATCTTGCAGTTGCTGGGCCGAGGCCAGTACTACGGCCCGTGGCAATTCAATGTAGATGCCCCATTTACGGTCGGTGCCACGCATGGATACCGGGACAAAGGTCTGCAACAAGGTGCCATCGCTGCTCCAGCGAGTCAGCTCCTGACCCTGACTGAGCCAGCCTTTCAGCTCGTTGGCCAACCCCTGGTACTTCTGATCCAGCCCGCGCCCCATGGTAACATCGAACTCATCGGCTCCCGCCACGCGCCCCTCGTGACTGACCAGCAAGATTCTGCCCTTGCCCTCATAGAGCTCCTTGTCCATGGCGCTGACCAGACTCTGCAAAGTGGCCAGCGAGATATCGACCCCGACCATCCCCAGCAAGGTCTCCTGCTCCAATAGCGGGACCGTCACCGAGGTCATCAATATCTGTTTATCGCCCACATCGTCCAGATAGGGCTCCAGCAGGCAGAGGGCACGGGTGCGAATGCTGCAGCGATACCACTCGTTTTCGATTCCACCTGCCTCGGTCGGGCTCTCATCGGCCAGTACATCCTCATTCTGCACCTCCGGCTCTATCTTGCCGTTGTCATAGGCCCAGTAACTGGAAAAACGCCCCTTGTCGTTGGAACCCAGCGCCGTTGAGCCCTGATAGTTGCTGTCTTCCCCATCCAGCTGATCAGGCTCGAACACCGCATAGACACCAAGCAGATTGGTCGATGAGGCAACGGCATCGTGCAGTTGCTGATTGACGGCGCTGCGCAGCGCCTCCGAATGGACAAAGTTCTCGGCCGCATTCTTGCGCTGGAACAACACGCTCTCCGCCAGCAAACTGGCGCGGAAATAGGCCTCATCGAGATAGCTGGTCACCTTGGCCGCCTGCTCCGAGCCCATCGCCTTCATCCAGTTCTCGGCAGACTGCTGCGCCTCGTGCATGGTGGCTTGCCGCACCTGCTGTTGCATCTTGTTCGCGTTATAAATCGAAGAGGCAACCAGAGCGGCGGCTGTCACCAACAGACAGCAACCGGCGATCAGGGTAATCCGACCCTGGACAGAAAGAGCGCTCATGCCAATATTCCTACGTCATACAGATATGGATAGATTATCGACTTTATAAACAAAAACTTCACTCTCTCACAGCAAATCCAGCGAGAGTTGATTAACTTCACCCTCTCTTGGCAAACCCACCACCAAGCCCAGCAGGCGAACCGAACGCCCTTGCGCCCGCTGTAACCCCTCTTTGAGCAGGGGAACGAACAAGGCTGGCTGATAGCCACCCTGACTGCGATAGACGGTGGTCTGGTGGAAGTCGGCAAACTTGAGTTTAATCCCCTGCCCCATCACTTGCTCGGCAGGGCACGCCAGCTGAAATCGCCGCTCCAGCTCCGGCAGCAGTTGCTGCAATACCGTCAGGCAGGCGGCTTCGTCACAAACATCGCTCGCCAAAGTGGTCTCCACCCCGATGGTTTTGCGGATCCGGTGCGCCTGCACCGGCTGTTCATCCAGCCCCCAGATCCGGGTCGTCAGCATCTCCCCCAGCTTGCCAAAACGGCTGCACAGCTCTTGTGCCGACAAGGCCCGCGCATCCTCACAGGTGTAGAGCCCCTGCGCCTCCAGCCGCTCGGCAGTCTTGCGCCCCACCCCGGGCAGTTTGCCGAGGGGCAACTGGCAGACAAATTCGGCCACTTCGTCGGGACGAATGACAAACAGACCATCAGGCTTGCGCTGCTCCGAGGCGAGCTTGGCGAGAAACTTGTTGGGGGCCACTCCGGCCGAGGCGGTCAATCCCAGTTCGGAGACGATGGCTTGCCGGATCTCTTGTGCCATCAGGGTGGCGCTACCGCCACAACAGCGACTGTGGGTCACGTCGAGGTAAGCCTCGTCCAGTGACAGCGGTTCAACCTGATCGGTATAGCGCAGGAAAATGGCCCTGAGCTGACGGGAGATATCCTTGTACACCGTCATTCGCCCAGGGATCAGTACCAACGGCGGGCAGAGTTTTTTCGCCAGCGCGCTCGGCATGGCGGAGCGCACCCCGAACCGGCGCGCCACATAGTTGCAGGTCGAGATGACACCGCGCCGCTCGGAGGCCCCACCGATGGCGAGCGGCACCTCCCGCAACGCCGGATTGTCCCGCATCTCCACCGCGGCAAAAAAGCAGTCCATGTCGATATGGATGATCTTGCGCATACCACTGTATAAATAAACAGACATGGCATCATCTTACCCCAAGGATAACCGCAGCTCTATCTCTCTCGTTGCGGCTAAAATAGTAGACTCCAAGGAGACCTTTACTACCACAATGACAAGGAGCGTTCGGGATGAAATATCTTTGGCTGGGACTCTGTTTGCTGCCGTTGACCGGCATCGGCAAGAACAACCCGACGGCAGAGTGCCGCTGGCTGTACGACCGGATTGAGATACTGGAACAGGCCATCAAGAAAGGGGACACACTCGGCACAGAGCAAGAGTTGTCACGCTGGCGTGAAGAGTTTCGCAAGAAGAAGTGCAAACAGTACGACTACTGAGCCGGACAAGATGGCGTGACCGACAACGGCAGATAACAAGCGGGCCCCGATCAAGATGACCGGGGCCCGTTTTCAAAGCATGACCAGCTTAATTCTGCAGCAGAGTGCGCTCAAGGCAGCACCATAGGGCCAGCGACAGTGGCCGCCACCTCATCCCCACGCAGCATCCGGATCAGTTCAAGCGCAAACTCGATTGCACTGCCCGGCCCCTGACTGGTGATAAGGCGATGAGCCTCATCCCTGACTACCCGCTCACTTGACAGCTGCGATGTCGGTAGTCGGGACTGAAAGCCGGGATGACAGGTGACGATGGCATCACCCAGCAGAGCATGATGTTGCAACACCACCACAGGGGCGGCGCAGATGGCAGCGCGCCAGCGACCAAGAGCGGCCTGCTCTTTGAGCAGATCAATGGCCAGCGGGGTATCGCGGATCACTTCGCTGCCGGGCAGACCACCGGGTACCACGATGGCTTCAAAGTCCCGACGGGTCAGTTCGTCGATATGACAATCGGCCACCAGCTGTACCCCGCGTGACGCTTTTACCTGCCGGGATCCGGCAGGGCAGCAAGAGGCCAGCACCACCTCAATACTTGCGCGCACCAGGGTATCGACAATCGCGACCGTCTCTATCTCTTCCGACCCGGGGGCCACCAGCACCAGTACACTCACGTTCGCCTCCTTGCTGCTTGCTCTACCATGTAAAAGATCAGACGGCCTGACTCTTCTCTTTGATCGCCTGATAGAGACCCTGATTGACCGGTACGGCAATGCCATGCCGGGCAGCCTTGGCCAGCAGGAAGCCGGTGATGGCCTCAATCTCGGTCTCGCGTCCCAGCTCCATATCCTGATGCATGGAGGAGTAATTGTCAGCGGTCAGCTCCACCACTGTCAGCACCCGACGCTGCAACTCCTCTGCCGCGGTCGCAATCCCTTCGGCGCACATCACATCCGCCACTTCCACGCAGATCTGCTGCAGGGCATCGGCAAAACGGGGGCCCGCCAGCTCGCCATTTTTCAGCTTGTAGAGGGCCGTCAGGGGATTGATGGCACAGTTGATGGCCAGCTTTTGCCACTGGCGCGTCAATACCTGTTCATCCCAACCAGCCTGACCCAGTGCCAGCGCCAGCTCGTCCGCGAGCGCGGCATGGGCCTTGGCGGCATCGTTGATCGGGCCAAGCCAGGTTTCACCCTTGCCAGTATGACGGAAGACAAAATGGCCGCACTGCATGGCACCATGGCTGGTGACACCGGCAATCACCGGATTGTGCGGGAACATCTCGACCACCTGCTCGGCAATGCCCATCCCGTTGTGCAGCAGCACGATCGGCACGCCGGCATCCAGCTTACCCACCAGCGGCGTCAGTGCGGCAATCACCTGACTGGCCTTGGTCATCACCAGCAGACGCTGGATCTTGCCGGGTTTGCTGACAAATCCGCGCTCGATATTGAGCAACTGAACATGCCCCTCCAGCGAGGTGAAATCGATCCCCGGATGGAGCGTGGACTTATGATGTTCGCGCAACAAGACACGGGTGGATTGACCACTGATGGTCAACAGGGAGGCAAAAACGCCGCCGAGGGCGCCACAACCCAACAGTGACCACTTCGGAGTAACGGGTGGAATAACGGGCTGTCGGGAATTTTTTAATCCGCTTGGCATGGTGTGACTCTGTCAGGGTAAGGGTTGCAATCCTCTCAACCTGTTACCGGGGATAAGTGAAGATGTCGCTGGTGGACACTAACGGGTCCACCCGTCCTGTGCGCAGGGGATTCTAGCAGAGCAACCCCATCAAAATCAGCAAATTTGCCCGTTTTCTGGTAGATTTGCCCCCCGATAACGCAACATGAGGAGCTCCGGCTATGCCGTCATTCGATATTGTCTCTGAAGTCAAAATGAACGAGGTGTTGAACGCAGTCGACAACGCCAATCGTGAACTGGCCACCCGTTTCGATTTTCGTGGGGTAGAAGCCAGCTTCGAGTTGAACAAGGAAGAGGTAAAGCTGGAAGCCGATGCTGATTTCCAGCTCAAGCAGATGGTCGAAATCCTGCGCGGCGCCCTGCTCAAGCGCAACATCGAAAACAGCTCCATGGAAGTGGGTGACTCGGTTCACTCCGGCAAGCGTTTCCACCTGACCGTCAAATTCAAGCAGGGGATCGAGAAAGAGATCGCCAAGAAGCTGGTCAAGCTGATCAAGGACTCCAAAATCAAGGTACAGGTCGCCATCCAGGGTGATGAAGTACGTGTCACCGGCAAGAAGCGTGACGATCTGCAAGAGACCATGGCACTGGTCCGTGGCGCCGAACTGGGTCAACCGATGCAGTTCCAGAACTTCCGCGACTGATTTATCCACTCAGCCGTGGCGCACTTGATGACTCGCGCCACGCTATCTAAATCACGGCCATAAAAAAACCGGAGCAGATGCTCCGGTTTTTTGTACCCCAAGTCTTATTAGAACTTGTAGGTAACGTCGAAGTAGTGACCGAAGCCTGTAGTTTTCAGGTGCAAATCAGGCTTGTCTGTCGGGTCAGGCTGGTAACCATTTTTGATGCCGTACACATCATGGAAGTATTTCAGACCATAGCCAACAGCAAAGCGGTCATTGTGCCAGTAGATACCGTTAAACATGTTGGTACCAGTACTGGAGCTGTCTTTGGCATCAAACAGGTGATCCAAGTAACCCTGATAGGCAACAAAGCTGCCGTTGGAGAAGGTGTAGAAAGGCTTGAACCAGTTCACGGAGAACTGATAGCCATTCCAGCCTTGCTCACCGCTACCTTCATTAACATGACGAGCGTAAAGGTTCATGCCCATCTTGCCGAACCAAGGTACCATCACATCAGCGCCCAGACCGGTCATAGCTTCAAACTGGCCATCTGCACCGCCAACGTTAATAAGGTTAGCTACGTACAACTCTTGAACCGGACCAAACGAGAGATCTTTACCAGTCATACCATCGATAGAGATACGCGGAGCGAACTTGATAAACATGTTTTCGCCGTTGTGCTTATCGCTATGGCTGCTCTGGAAAATATCGAATACATCGACATAACCATACAGATCAAAAATACCGGAACGACCACCAAACTCCATTTCAAAATAAGTGTCGTTGAAATCTTGTCCATCAGCATGCGGCATCTGATCGATGGTATGCATGACGTTGAACTGGAACCATTTGAAGTCATTCTTGTGGATATCACCGCTGTAGTCAGCAGCGAAGGCCGGGGTAGCGGCAGCAGCCAGCAGACCGGCAGCGATCAGAGTCTTGGTAAATTTGGCCATTTTATTGGTCTCTTGTGCGTTAGTTGAGGTTTTCCGTAGCCTGCCCACAAGGAGCGAGAGGGATTCTAATCAAATAAAATTGGGGGTGAAACAACTTCTCGGGAACTTTATCCGGAAGTGTGAATCTAATCACCCCCGATTCTACGCAAACGCTTGCTATTTGTCAGCCGTTGAGAGCAACTCACTCCCTTTTCTGGCGACAAGCACAATCAACAACAACACGGGCAAGCCCAGTAAACTGGTTCCGACAAAGAAGGCACTGTAGCCAATCTGCTCCACAACCTGCCCGGAAAAACCGGCCAGCAACTTGGGTAGCAGCAACATTACCGAGCTGAACAGGGCGTACTGAGTGGCCGAAAATGCGACATTGGTCAGGCTGGAGAGATAGGTCACGAAGGCTGCGGTAGCGATACCGGCACTGAGGTTATCCAGCGAGATAATCAGGGTCAGCAGTTCCAGGTTGTGACCAACCTGATTGAGCAGGGCAAACAGCAAGTTGGTGCTGGCAGTGAGCAGCGCCCCCAAGAACAGGATGCGCAGCGTACCGAAGCGCATCACCAGCACGCCCCCCAGCGCCGCCCCCACTAGCGTCATAATGACGCCAAACACCTTGGTAATGGTGGCAACCTCGGTCTTGCTGAACTGCATATCCACATAGAAGCTGTTGGACATCACCCCCATCACCACATCGGCAACCCGATAGCAGGCGATCAGAGCCAGGATCAGCAGCGCCGAGCTGCCATAGCGACGAAAGAAGTCGGCAAACGGACACCAGACGGCCTCATAGCCCCAGGCCCCCGCACTCGCCAGCAGCGCAGGCCACCCTTTTTCCAGGAGCTGCGCCTTGCGTTCGGCCTGTTGTTTGCCCTGCTCGGCCAGATCGATATCCGGCTCGTGGCAAAACAGCGTGGTGATGACCCCGAGTGACATCAGACCCGCCATCACCAGATAGGTAATCTGCCAGCCACGATAGTCATAGCCACTATTGCTACCAAACCATGCTGCCAGCGCCAGCGCACCGGCGCCCGCCATGATCATCGCCAGTCGGTAACCGGTCATGTAGGAGGCCGCCATCGCCGCCTGTAGCCGCTCGGGAGCAGATTCGATGCGATAAGCGTCGATAACGATATCCTGAGTCGCCGAGGCAAAGGCCACCAGCAGGGCAAACATCGCCAGCTGGGCCAGCTCGGTCTTGGGATCGCAGAACGCCATGCCGACCAGCGCGGCGGCAATCAGCAGCTGGGAGAAGAACATCCAGCTGCGGCGACGCCCCAGCAGCGTGGAGAGCAACGGCAGCGGCATGCGATCCACCAGCGGCGACCACAGCCATTTAAAGCCATAGGCGAGCGCCACCCAGCTCATATAGCCGATATCGGTCAGGCTGACATCGGCCTCACGCAACCAGAATGAGAGAGTACCGAACACCAGCAGCAGCGGCAGACCCGATGAAAAACCCATGGCAAAGAGAATAAACACCCGAAATTCGAGATAGACGGCGAGGGACTCTCTCCAGCTTGGTTTGCGGATCATGTTCAACTACCTGACGACTTTGGAAAAGTGCGTCATTTTGGCAGGTTGATGGCAGATAGCCAAGGCGAGCAAAGAGATAGGTCAAAGAAGCCCGGATAGAGAAAAGGCCCATCCCGAACGGGATGAGCCTTGTATTGTGACCTGACGAGGCGAGGTGACGAACCGAGTCCGGCGAGAGTTACTTGCCCGCTTTCTTGTCGACTTTCTTGTCTGCCGGAGTTTCTGCCAGCAAGACCACCTTCTTCAGAATGATGGGACTGGTCGGCACATCGTTGGCACGCAAAATGGGGCTGTAACCGGTCTGTACCTGAGCCAGTTTGTCCAGCACCTCCATCCCCTGCACCACCTGACCGAACACGGTATAACCCGCAGAGCCACCGGCGTTGAGGTTATTGTTGTCGACCAGATTGAAGTAGAACTGGCGAGTAGCGCTGTCGACAGCCTGGGTGCGAGCCATAGCGATGGAGCCACGCTTGTTGGGCAGACCGCCACGCGACTCGTTGACCACAGGCTCATAAGTCGGCAATTGCTGGAACTGCTGGTTGTAGCCCCCACCCTGCACCACGAAATCCTGGATCACCCGGTGGAAGATGCTGCCGTCATAGCTGCCATCAGCCACGTAGCGCAGGAAGTTCTTTACCGTCTGGGGCGCCTGCTTGGACGCCAGTTCCACCACGATATTGCCGTGGTTGGTCTCCATTCTGACTTTCGGGCCTGCGAACGCCAGCGGGGCGATCAGCATGGCCAGCAACCAAAGTTTTTTCATCATCAGACCCCTGCACCGTTCGGTTGACCGTTCAGGTAACCGCGCAGCGCATCATCCGCCATGATCTGCTGCAGCACGCTACCCAGTTGCAGGTTCAGTGTAGACTCCAGGTCGGCCATGCTTGGCTCGCTCGGGCTCTCCTTGCTGGAGGACATGTTGAACTGCTTGGTCAGACGGTTGCCCTGGAAATCGGCGATAACCTGCAGGCTGACGCGGGACTTGGTGACATAGGTAAAGGTCTTCTCTTCCACATTGACTGCGGCGTTGGAGATCACCAGCGTCAGGTTGGTGGTGCCACTGTTGCCCACTTCCAGACCCTGGCTGCGCAGACCTTCGGCCAGCCGCTCGGCCATCAGCAGGTTGAGCGGACGCTCGCTGTTGACCAGCACGGGGGCTTTCTCTTTATGTTTGATGGAGAAGACGTAGGCAGCCTCACGCTTGTCTACCCCTTCCATGGTGATGCGATTGCCAGAGTAGTATTGCTGGTTGGCGGGGATCACCTGCGGATTGAGCAGCGCCGTCTCCGGCCAATGAGTGGCACACCCGCCCAGCATCAGGGCGGCCAGCAGCAAGAGTGACTTTTTCATCATGGTTTCCTTTGGCTTTAGCGTTTGATGGCTTTCAAAATAACGAATTTGCTGTTCGACGCAACGACTTGTGCGTTGGCAAACAAGCGCTTGAGTTTGTTGTGATAGTCCAGATGACGGTTGCCTACTATCCAGAGTTCACCCCCTTGAGGCAACACCCGGTGCGCATCACTGAACATCTGCCAGGCGATATGATCGGTGATCGCCTGCAGCTGATGGAAAGGAGGGTTGCAGAGGATCCGATCCGCCGAGCCGACCGCCACCCCGTCGAGACAGTTATTGACCATAAAGCGGGCACGCGGCAGTGCGTCAGGCAGATTGTGCTCGACGTTGAGCTGTGCCGAGGCGACCGCCATATAGGATTCATCGATAAAGGTCACCTCCACCTCGCTGTCTTTGGCGAGCAGCGACAGACCCAGCACCCCGTTGCCACAGCCCAGATCGATCACCTTGCGGGCACTGTGGATGGGCAGGTTGTCCAGCATAAAGCGGGCACCGATATCGAGACTGGTGCGCGAGAAGACGTTGGCATGGTTGTGGATGAGCATGCCACTCCCCTCCAGCGGCCAGACAGTCGGGAAGGGGTTGGCCAGCGCGGGACGTTCTGCCTGCGGCTCGCAGTGAATGAGGCGCGCCTTCTTCCAGGCCAGCGAGGTACGGGTAGGCCCCAAATACTTCTCGAACAACTTGAGGGTGGAAGTATGAATATCCTTCGCCTTGCCGGCAGCAATAACGCGGGTTGCCGGTGTCACTACCGCACGCAATGCCAGCAGTTGCTGCTCCAATAGAGCCTGATATTTGGAGACCTTGATCACCACAAGTGCTGGGGCATCGGGCAGCGGCGCCAGCGCATCCTGCAAGCGGATACCACCCGCATCCAGTCCGTTTTCGGCCAAATTGGCCAGGGTCGCCCGCTCACTGATGTAAGAGTCGGTGACGCAGCAGGGGGAGTACGGATGCAGATAGGCCGCCAGCGCGCCAAAGCCATCATTCATGATGATGACGGGGCCCGCCTGCTCGAGGGGAGACTCCGCCAGGGTGTTGATCAGGTATTCGTCAGCCGCATCCCAGGCTTGCAGGGTCTCCTGACTCTGGCGCGGATAGCGGTAGAGCGTGAGCTGGCAATGGGGAGTGTCGAGAAGGGTTTGCATAGGAAGAGTCCAACCTCGGCTTGATTCGTGTATACAGGCGCCAGGGGCGACGCAAAGTGGCGCTATTCTAGCGAGGAGCAGGAATTTCACCAGTTCGATGCGCATCAAGGGGGCAACTGACGGGTGATTTCCCTCTTCCGGGGGCTTATTCCATCCCGCGACTGCCGATAGAATGGCCCGACATTCACTCTGGAAGCCGATCCGATGACCATCCAACAACTGATTGAAGCCAAGCTGACCGCCGCCCTCTCCCCCACCGTGCTGGAGGTGATCAACGAGAGCCACATGCACCGAGTGGAACCGGGATCTGAAAGCCACTTCAAGGTGGTGATCGTCAGCGAGCAATTTGCAGGGCAGCGGCTGCTGGCCCGTCATCGTCAGGTCAATGCGGTGCTGGCCGACGAGCTGGCCGGGGCCGTTCATGCACTGGCACTGCATACCTACACAGAGAGCGAGTGGCAGGAAAAAGGCCATGCCCCACGCACCCCGAGCTGCGTTGGCAAACCGTCACTTTCCTGAATCCGGTTGTACCACAGGATTTCCCTCGAGAACCTGCCAACAAAAATTAAACAAATTTCCCCCATTGGCCCCGAAAAGGCTACATCGAAGGGGGTATATTTCGACATCAAGGCTTTTTGCTGATAGTGGAGGCAACGGCAAATACCCCCATCGAGGTATCGAAATAAAAAAACCTTTAAAACCACTACTTACAAGGTGTCAGGGGCTTATTCATTGCAGGTTAATTTTGTGATGGCACGGGGATTTTGCCCATTTGGCATGGCAGAAAATGCACCTTAAGTGGTAAACTCAAGCGCTTTTGAGTGAGCCTGCATGTTGAATAATTGTTGAGCCTGCCCACCTGGCACAACCACAACATCGACTCATTCAACCACCCGTCGTGATGTATTTCTCGGCGCTAACCAACCTCTCCCGTAACGGTAGTGCAAGTAAGTATGATTACAATCAAAAGAGGACTGGACATCCCCGTGCTGGGTGCGCCAGAGCAAGTAATCTACGATGGCCCCGCCATCACCCGTGTTGCGACACTGGGCGAGGAGTTTGTGGGGATGCGACCTACTATGTTCGTCAAAGTAGGTGATCGCGTCATCAAAGGTCAGGATCTTTTTGAAGACAAGAAGAATCCGGGCGTTAAATTCACAGCTCCTGCCACCGGTGTGGTTTCAGAGATCAACCGTGGTGCCAAACGTGTTCTCCAGTCTGTGGTCATCGACCTCGACGGTTCCGATGAACAGGTGACGTTTGAGCATTTTGCCTCTGCCGAGCTGGCCAAGCTCGAGCGCAGCAAGGTGCAAGAGATCCTGGTCGCATCAGGTCAGTGGACTGCGTTGCGTACCCGTCCGTTCAGCAAAGTCCCCGCGGTAGCGTCTGCCCCGCGCGCCATCTTTGTGACTGCAATGGACACCAACCCGCTGGCAGCCGATGCCGAGCTGATTATCAAGGAACAGCCGCAGGCCTTCCTCGATGGTCTGGCCGTATTGACCCGCCTGACCGACGGCGCCGTCTACGTCTGTAAAGGCGAAGGCAGTCTGCCCCACTCTCCGCTGGCTCAGGTCAAGGAAGAGATCTTCGTTGGTCCGCACCCTGCCGGTCTGCCGGGTACCCATATCCACTTCCTGGATCCGGTCAGCAGCACCAAGGTGCAGTGGCACATCAACTATCAGGATGTGATTGCATTCGGCAAGCTGTTCACCACCGGTCAGATCTTCACTGACAAGGTGATCGCGCTGGCTGGCCCGAACGTGCTCAAGCCGCGTCTGTTGCGTACCCGTCTGGGCGCCTGCATCAGCCAGCTCACCAACAATGAGCTGCGTGCCGACGAAAACCGTATCATCTCCGGTTCTATCCTGAGTGGTGCCAAAGCCGAAGGTGTTCACGACTACCTAGGCCGCTACCACAATCAGGTTTGCGTGCTGGGTGAAGGTCGCGAGAAAGAGTTCCTGGGCTGGATCAACCCCAGCGCCAACAAGTTCTCTATCACCCGTACCACCCTCTCTCATCTGATGAAGGGCAAGCTGATCAACTTCACCACCACTACCAACGGTAGTGACCGTTCCATGGTGCCTATCGGCAACTATGAGCGGGTGATGCCACTCGACATCCTGCCGACCCTGCTGCTGCGGGACATGGTCTCCGGCGATACCGACGGTGCGCAAGCACTGGGCTGCCTGGAGCTGGATGAGGAAGATTTGGCGCTCTGTACCTTTGTCTGCCCTGGCAAGACAGAGTACGGCCCGATCTTGCGTGAGTGCCTGACCAAGATTGAACTGGAAGGTTAAGCGATGAGTTTCAAGCAACTTCTTGAAAATATGGAACACCACTTCGAACCGGGTGGAAAGTACGCCAAGTACTATGCCCTGTTCGAAGCGGCGTACACCCTGTTCTACACCCCGGGTAGCGTTACCCGCAACGCCTCCCACGTTCGTGATGCGCTCGATCTGAAGCGCATGATGATCATGGTGTGGCTGGCCGTTTTCCCGGCCATGTTCTGGGGCATGTACAACGTTGGTAACCAGGCGATTGCCGCCATTGCCCACATGGGCTCGGCTGCTGGTGCCAGCAGCTGGCAATATGCCCTGGCTACCATGCTGGGCGCCTCCCTCGATCCGGCTGTTGCCGGTATCGGCAGCAAGATGCTGATTGGCGCCACCCACTTCTTCCCAATCTATATTACCGTCTTCTTTGTCGGTGGTTTCTGGGAAGTGCTATTCGCCATGGTGCGCAAACACGAGATCAACGAAGGCTTCTTCGTAACCTCAATCCTGTTTGCCCTGATCGTGCCGCCCGAGCTGCCCCTGTGGCAAGCTGCGCTTGGTATCACCTTCGGTGTGGTGATGGCCAAAGAGGTGTTCGGTGGCACCGGCAAGAACTTCTTGAACCCGGCGCTGGCTGGTCGTGCGTTCCTGTTCTTCGCCTACCCGGGCCAGATCTCCGGTGACGCCGTATGGGTTGCCGTTGACGGCTTCTCCGGCGCGACTGCCCTGAGCCAGTGGGCCCAAGGCGGCCAGATGGCGCTGATCAACGGTGCAACCGGCCAGGCTATCAGCTGGATGGACGCTTTCCTGGGTAACCTGCCTGGTTCCATCGGTGAAGTCTCTACCCTGATGATCCTGCTGGGTGCCGCCATGATCGTCTACATGCGCATCGCCTCCTGGCGTATCATCGCCGGCGTGATGATCGGTATGATCGCCACCTCCCTGCTGTTCAACGTCATCGGTTCCGATACCAACCCCATGTTCAACATGCCGTGGCACTGGCATCTGGTACTGGGTGGCTTCGCCTTCGGTATGGCCTTCATGGCGACCGACCCTGTCTCCGCCGCCTTTACCAACAAAGGCAAGTGGTGGTATGGCGCCCTGATCGGCGTAATGGTCGTGCTGGTTCGCGTGGTCAACCCTGCGTTCCCGGAAGGCATGATGCTGGCCATTCTGTTTGCGAACCTGTTTGCTCCCCTGTTTGACCACTTCGTCGCTCAGGCAAACATCAAGCGGAGGATTGCTCGTGGCGTTTAATAAAGATTCAACCCTCGGCACCGTCAGCGTGGTCACCGGCCTTTGTCTGGCCTGTTCCATCGTGGTATCCGTTGCCGCTGTGGGCCTGCGTTCTACCCAGCAGGAAAACAAGGCGCTGGACAAGCAGAGCAACATTCTCGCCGTAGCCGGTGTGGATGTGAGCGAAGTGGCCAAGCGCGACCTGGCCAAACTGTATGGCGAGAAGATCGAAGCGCGTCTGGTGGATCTGGCAACCGGTGACTTTGTTGACGGCGATGCCGACAACTTCGACACCAAGCAGGCAGCCAAAGATCCGGCCCGCAGCATCCGTCTTGCCGCCGCTGACGACAAGGCCAGCCTGCGTCAGATCTCCAAGCAGATCCCGGTATTCTTCGCCAAGGATGCCGAAGGCAAGATCGACAGCATCATCCTGCCCATCTACGGTCAGGGTCTGTGGTCGACCATGTATGCCTTCGTCGCCGTTGCCGCTGATGGCCAGACCATCAAGGGCATCACCTACTATGACCACGGTGAAACCCCGGGTCTGGGTGGCGAGATCGAAAACCCGGCCTGGCAGGCGCTGTTCAAGGACAAGAAACTGTTCGACCAGAATGGCATGCCGGCGCTGCGCGTCATCAAGGGCCATGCTCCGGCGGGCTCCGAGCACGAGATCGATGGTCTCTCCGGTGCCACCCTGACCGGTAACGGCGTACAGCATACCTTCGACTTCTGGATGGGTCCCAAGGGCTTCGGTCCTTTCCTGGCCAAGGTTCGTGCAGGAGAAATCAACAATGGCTGACAAGAGCGAAATGAAGAAGTTGCTGTTGACGCCTGTGCTGGGCAACAACCCCATCGCCTTGCAGGTGCTGGGTGTCTGTTCTGCACTGGCGGTTACCAGCCAGATGAAAACTGCGTTTGTAATGACCCTCGCGGTCATGGCGGTCACCGCCTTCTCAAACCTGTTCATCTCCCTGATCCGCAACCAGATCCCGAACAGCGTCCGGATCATCGTGCAGATGGCGATCATCGCCTCACTGGTTATCGTGGTTGACCAGGTGCTCAAGGCATACGCCTATGACATCTCCAAGCAACTGTCGGTCTTCGTGGGTCTGATCATCACCAACTGTATCGTAATGGGCCGCGCTGAAGCATACGCCATGAAGAGTGCCCCGCTGCCCTCCTTCCTGGATGGTATCGGCAACGGTCTGGGCTATGGCGCCATTCTGCTGAGTGTCGCGACAGTGCGTGAACTGCTGGGCTCCGGCACCTGGTTCGGCATCGAGCTGCTGCCGCTGGTGAACAACGGTGGCTGGTATGTGCCCAACGGCCTGCTGCTGCTGCCGCCGAGTGCATTCTTCATCATTGGTCTGATCATTTGGGGCGTGCGCACCAAGGATCCCAAGCAGGTGGAGGCGAAGGATTAAGGTATGGAACACTATCTGAGTCTGTTGATTAAATCGATCTTCATCGAAAACCTGGCACTCTCCTTCTTCTTGGGGATGTGTACCTTCCTGGCGGTGTCCAAGAAGGTAAAGACCTCCATGGGTCTGGGTATTGCCGTTATTGTGGTGCAGACCATCGCGGTTCCTGCCAACAACCTGATCTACAACTACGTGCTTAAAGATGGCGCTCTGGTATCCGGTCTGGATCTGAGCTTCCTGAGCTTCATCACCTTCATCGGTGTGATTGCAGCACTGGTACAGATCCTGGAGATGGCGCTGGACAAGTACTTCCCGGCACTCTACAACGCGCTGGGTATCTTCCTGCCGCTCATCACCGTGAACTGCGCCATCTTCGGTGGCGTCTCCTTCATGGTGCAGCGTGACTACAACTTCATGGAGTCTGTGGTCTACGGTGTGGGTTCAGGGGCAGGCTGGATGCTGGCGATCGTTGCGCTGGCAGGTATCCGCGAGAAGATGAAGTACTCCGATGTTCCGGAAGGCCTGCGCGGTCTGGGCATCACCTTCATCACCGCCGGTCTGATGGCGCTGGGCTTCATGTCCTTCTCTGGTATCTCCCTGTAATCGGCTTTCCTGCAATCAGAAAGGAACGATAGATGGAAATTATTTTGGGTGTGGTCATGTTTACCGTGATCCTGCTGGCTCTGGTGGCAGTCATTCTGTTCGCCAAGTCCAAGCTGGTGACCGCGGGCGACGTGACAATCAGCATCAATGGTGACCCGGCCAAGGCTGTGACCAGCCCGGCCGGTGGCAAGCTGCTCGGCGTGCTGGCTGGCAGCGGTATCTTCGTCTCCTCCGCCTGTGGCGGCGGTGGCTCCTGCGGCCAGTGCAAGGTACGGGTGAAATCCGGTGGCGGCGACATTCTGCCGACCGAACTGGATCACATCAGCAAGGGCGAAGCCCGTCATGGCGAGCGTCTGGCCTGTCAGGTCACCGTGCGTGGCGACATGGACATCGAACTGCCGGAAGAGATCTTCGGGGTGAAGAAGTGGGAATGTACTGTTATCTCCAACGATAACAAGGCCACCTTCATCAAGGAGCTCAAGCTGCAGATCCCCGATGGCGAGAGCGTACCGTTCCGCGCCGGTGGTTATATCCAGATTGAAGCCCCGGCTCACCACGTGCACTACAAGAACTTCGATATTCCCGAGGAGTATCGCGGTGACTGGGATCGCTTCAAGATTTTTGAGCTGGAGTCCAAGGTCGATGAGCCAATCATCCGTGCCTACTCCATGGCCAACTATCCGGAAGAGTTCGGCATCATCATGCTGAACGTGCGTATCGCGACCCCGCCGCCCAGCAACTGGACTGCCCCTCCGGGACAGATGTCCTCCTACATCTTCAGCCTGAAGGCTGGCGACAAGGTGACTATCTCCGGTCCGTTCGGTGAGTTCTTCGCCAAGGACACAGATGCCGAAATGGTATTCATCGGTGGTGGTGCAGGTATGGCGCCGATGCGTTCCCATATCTTCGACCAGCTGCGTCGCCTGAAGTCCAAGCGCAAGATGAGCTTCTGGTACGGTGCCCGTTCCAAGCGCGAAATGTTCTATGTCGAAGACTTTGACATGCTCGCCGCCGAGAACGAGAACTTCACCTGGAACGTCGCCCTGTCTGATCCGCAACCGGAAGACAACTGGGACGGCTACACCGGCTTCATCCACAACGTGCTCTACGAGAACTATCTCAAGAACCACGAAGCACCGGAAGATTGCGAGTTCTACATGTGTGGACCTCCGGTGATGAACGCTGCCGTCATCAACATGCTCAAAGACTTGGGCGTTGAAGACGAAAACATCCTGTTGGATGACTTTGGTGGTTAATCCATGCACAGTGTTGTAAAGACCTGGCTAGCCTTCGGGCTAGCCTTTTTCTTGACTGGGTGCGGTCAGGAGACGGTCCAATCCAAGCCGGAGATCCACATCACCGGTAGCACCATGGGCACTTACTACTCCATCAAGGTGGCGGACAGCGCCATCACCGATCCAGCCAAGCTTCAAGCTGAGGTGGATGTCTTGCTGGAGCGGGTCAACGATCAGATGTCGACCTATCGCCCCGATTCCGAACTGTCGCGCTTCAACCAGAGCCGTGACAACAAACCGGTAGTGGTCTCCCGCGATACCGCACGAGTCGTCACAGAGGCCATTCACATTGGCCGTGAGAGCCAGGGGGCGCTGGACGTCACCGTTGGCCCCTTGGTCAATCTGTGGGGCTTTGGCCCGGACAAGAAGCCGACCAAGGTCCCTTCCGACGAGCTGATCACCCAGACTCGCCAGAAGACCGGTCTGGGCAACCTGCACGTCATCACCTCGGTGGATGCCGACACCCTGCAAAAAGATATTCCGGATCTCTACGTCGATCTCTCCGCCATCGCCAAGGGCTTTGGTGTGGACAAGGTAGCCGAGTATCTGGAGTCACTGGGTGCGCGTAACTATCTGGTGGAGATTGGCGGCGAGCTGCGGATCAATGGCGTCAACGGCAAGGGTCACCCCTGGCGCGTGGCCATCGAGAAGCCCACTGCAGGCACCGGCACGGTGCAAGAGGTGATCGTGCCCGGTGACAACGGGGTAGCCACCTCCGGCGATTACCGCAACTACTATGAACTGGATGGTCAGCGCTTCTCCCACACCATAGATCCGCGCAGCGGCAAGCCGATCCAGCACCGTCTGGTGTCGGTCACCGTGATCCACCCCTCCTGCATGACCGCAGACGGGTTGGCCACCGTGTTTATGGTGATGGGGACCGAGAAGAGCCTGGCCTATGCCAACGAGCGCGGCCTGGCGATCTTCGTGATCACCAAGACGGACAACGGCTTTGAAGAGGCTTACTCCGATGCCTTCAAGCCCTATCTGGTCAAGAAGTAAGAGGTAGAGATGCAGATTTTTCTGATCACCTTCGGGGTATTCATGCTGGTGATAGCCGCCATGGCTATCGGTTACATCTTCCAGAAGAAGACCATCTCCGGCTCCTGTGGCGGTCTGGGTAGTGTCGGCATCGAGAAAGAGTGCGATTGCCCGGAACCCTGTGACAACCGCAAGAAGAAGATGGCCAAGGAAGAGGCCCGTCGCAAGATGCTGGAAGAGAACCGCATCATCTGATGACTCTGGTTTTTCGGTAAACAAAAGCGCGCCATCGGCGCGCTTTTTACTGGCCGTTATCTTGCGTTAACGGTCAGGGCTGACGTTCGATATAGAGGATCACTTCACCCAGATGGATACCGAACTTGCTGATCTCGGCACGATTGATCAGACGATCTTCGTCCAGCAGGTACATCCAGTCATCGAAGCTCACCCGCACAACCTCGCCATCCGGTAGCGCCAGATCGAGCTGATAACGCCAGTTGAGGGCGAACCCTTCGCTTTTACCCACCGCCTCTCCCACCACATCGGAAGCAGTACCTCGCCAGTGACCGTCAACCCCCTTGCTCAGATACCAGGTACGGGTCTGCTGGCGGCCATCGTCAAAGTAGAACTGCTCGAACAGCTCTCCCTTGCCATCCTTCCAACGACCCACCATCTCGACCCGAAAGCGACTGGTCACTTCGCCGCTGCGGTCGGTTACCAGGCCGTGAGCCACTAATTTACCGTTGAAGAAACGGGCGAGATCCCAGTTTGGCCCCTGCCCCCGATAGTCATCGAGACTGGCACCACAGCCGCTCAGCAGCAAAAAAGGGAGCAACAGCAACCAGCGGTATGCACGATAGAAAAACATTGGAAACTCCATGTTCAGGGTTGGCCACGCAGGCGGCGGGTAAGGGCGGGATCGCGGCTGTTGTCAGCCAGCCAGATGGCGAGAAAAGCGGCCGAGAATTGCGGATCGGCCAGAGTGCCGAGGGGTTTTTCTTGCCACCAGAAGTGGCCTGCCCCGCCCTTGTCGACATAGAAGGTGAGCTTGTCGCCTGCCTGCACATCGGGCCAGAGTGCAGCGAGCTGGCCGAGCCAGCGCTGACGCTCGGCGTCAGAGCCAAGACCGAGTCGCTGCCACTCGGCAGCAGTGGCGCTCAGCAGATCTTCCCGCTCGATGGCTCTGGCATAGGTGAGGGTCAGTGCCTGTGGATAGTGACCGGGCTGATAGTGCCCGCTCGCACTGTAGAGGGTGGCATCGTAGAGCTTGAACCAGAGCCAGTTCATCTCCCCCTGCCCGACCGGGCGCAGCTGCTGCCAGGGGGCAGCAGAAGCCTGCACCGCGGTTGCAGCCAAGAGCGTAAACGCCAACAGTAGCGAGTTAATTCCACCCCATATGCCAGTGGTTGGGGTCTTCCAGTTCATGCCAGTCCATCTCCTGTTCCTGCAGGGTGTTGATATCCTGCATCACCACCTGCACCAGCTGCCCCTGCGCATCCCGCTGGCAGGCAACCACCAGATAGAAGCGATCAGTCAGCTCATGCTGGCTCTCTTTGGTCCATTTGGAAAAAAGCAACGAGTCGGTCGAAAAGGTGTTTGTCATGACTCACCCTCCAGCTTGACCATTACCCACAGGAGTACGGGTAACCACCACATCCAGATCACTGCCAGCAGCGCCGTGCTGATCCAGATGCCCCAGGGTAAGTTTACTGCCCCCATGGCGGCCCCCGCCACATAGGAGGAAGCACCGCCAAATACGCCAAACAGCGCCTGCTGCCAGCGAGGCAAGCGCAGCAGCCAGCGCATACCGTGGGCCAGCGTCAGGGCAAAACCGAGCCAGAGCAGCACCAGCCAGAGGGGAAAACCAGACGGGAACCGGAACAGGCCGAGCTGCCAGAGCAGGGCATCCAGCAGACAGCCGGCGACCGCGATGGGGAGCAGCCGCCAGTCACGCTGGCGACTGGGTGAGAAGAGAAAGTGCAGCAGCAACATTGCCAGCAGCGGGCCCGGCAGCTGCCACTTCACCGCCAGCAACCAGTAGAGGTTGAACCCCAGCAGGTGAGCCCACTGCCACATGGTCAGTGACCGCTTACTGGCACATCACCCGACCAGCCCGCCGGTCCCGGCTTGGCGGCCTCCAGCTGCACCAGACTGATGGTGCGCTCCCAGAATCCCCCCTCGCAATAGGCGAAGTAGAAGTGCCACAACCGGATGAAATCCTGGCTGTAACCGAGCTTGGGCAGCTCGGGCGCCAGCGCCAGAAAGCGATCGCACCAGTGAGCCAGGGTGCGGGCATAGTGATGGCCGTGATCGTGCAACCGCACCAGCTGCATGTCGGTCTCCCGCGCCAGCAAACCCGCCATCTGGGAGACGCTCGGCAGGCAGCCACCGGGGAAGATGTAGCGCTGGATGAAATCGACTCCGCGCAGATACTGGGCATGGCGCTGATCGGCGATGGTGATGGCCTGGATGAGCAGGCGACCACCGGGCTTGAGCAGCCGTGACAACTGGCGGAAATAGTCGGGCAGGAAGGCGTGGCCCACCGCCTCGATCATCTCGATGGAGACCAGCTTGTCATACGTCCCCTCCAGCTTGCGGTAATCCTCCAGCAGCAAGGTGATACGATCCCCCAGCCCCTCCCGCGCAATCCACTCCTTGGCATAGTCATGCTGGGCCCGGGAGATAGTCGTGGTAGTCACCCGGCAGCCATAGTGGCGGGCGGCATAGACAGCAAGGCCGCCCCAGCCGGTGCCGATCTCCAGCAGATGATCGTCAGGCCCCAGCTCCAGCCGCTCGCAGATAGTGCGCAACTTCGCCTGCTGCCCCTCTTCCAAAGTGGCCTCGGCGCTCGGATAGATGGCGCTCGAGTACTGCATATGGCTGTCGAGAAACCCCTGATAGAGGGTATTGCCGAGATCGTAGTGGGCGGCGATGTTGGAGCGCGAACCGGTCAGAGTATTGCGGTTGAGCCAGTGGCGCACCTTGTTGAACGGGAAGCTGAGCCAGCCGAGGCGCCGTTCGAGGGAGTCGAGCAGGGTCAGATTGCGGGCCAGCAGCCGCACCAGCGCCACCGGATCCGGGCTAGTCCAGAGCCCCTCCACCCAGGTTTCTCCGGCGGCAATGCTGCCCCCCAGCAACAGGCGACGATAGAAGGCCGGATCCTGCACCACCAGTTCGGCATGCAGATCGGTACCCGCGACGCCAAAGCTGTGGCGCTCACCGCCATCCCGCAGCAGCAGCTGGCCATGTTCGAGGCGACCCAGCAGATTGAGCAGCAGTTGTCTTGCCCCCTTGTCGATGAAAGAGGCAGAGAGGGTTGATTGAGCAAGTTCCATTAGCGGCTCTCCGGATGGGTAAAAATCGGGGTTCGTTTGATAAATAGACGCAGGGCCTGCCAGTAGATCCCGAGCAGCACCTTCATGGTCATCCAGGGCCAGCGGGCCAGCAGGGCCACCAGCCCCTTGCGCGACAAGGGTTCGCGAGTGAGCGCCAGGGTTGCGTCAAACAGTTTGGCTTCACCGGATACGGGATGACTCTCGATGTGGATCAGTGTCTCCTGTGCGGGCGGCCTGATCCGCCAGTGATAACGCATCGCCAGCCCCATAAAGGGGGAGACGTGAAAATCCTTGTCATGGGGTGCCAGCGCCGCCAAATCCAGCAGGTAGTAGTGACGCTCGTTCCAGGGGGTGTTCGACACCTCTGCCAGCAGATAGCGCGCCTCGCCCTGCCGGTAGCAGAAGTAGAAGTTGACCGGGCTGAAGTAGAACCCCAGACAGCGCACATTGCCGAGCAGCAGTACCCGCCCCTCGGGCTCGGCATCTCCACCCAGTTCGCCCACCTTCTGCCACACCGCCTGCTTGAGGCTCCCCTCACTCCCCTTGAGATAGTCATGGCGGTGAAACGAGAGCAGCCCCGAACGCTCAACTCCGAACCAGCGCCCCTGATCGAGCTGCGGCAGCTCGTCGAGATCCAGTCCCAGCATAAAAAGGCTGTAGGAGAAGGCGTGAGCCCGCGGTGCGAAACGGCGGTGGCGTACCGAGCCCTGCCAGATGGCGCTGGTGACGCCAGCCAGTTCGTCGGCACCCTCATGTTCCGTGGCCACGGTAGCGCCGTTCATAGCTCGGCTCCGAAGCGCCTGGCGACATCCAGCGCGCTGCGCACCCCATCCTCATGGAAGCCGTTGTACCAGTAGGCGCCGCAGAAGTGGGTGTGCTGCTGGCCGCAGATCTCCGCACGCCGCTGCTGGGCGGCGATGGAGGCCTGATTGAACACTGGATGGTGGTAGACGAAGCGGCGCAGTACCTTGCTCTCATCCACCTTGCCCTTGGGGTTGAGGCTGACGCAGAAGGGCTCCGGCGAGTTCACCCCCTGCAGGATGTTCATGTTGTAGCTCACCAGCGGCCGCGCCTCGTCATTACCATCGAGCTGATAGTTCCAGCTGGCCCATGCCTTGCGGCGGGTGGGCAGGCAGCGCGCATCGGTATGGAGCCAGACATCATTGGCCTGATAGGGCATGTCGCCGAGAATAGCCTGCTCCCGCTCGCCGGGGTCCGCCAGCAGCGCCAACGCCTGATCGCTGTGGCAGGCGAAGATCACCTCGTCAAACCGCTCCTCGCCGTAACTGCTCTGGATCACCACGCCATCCGCGTCACGCCGTACGCTCTGCACCGGACAGGCGAGGCGGATCTGCGACAGCCAACCCGCGGTAAGGGGGCCGATATATTCCCGCGAGCCACCCGGGATCACATACCACTGGGGGCGATTGGCCACATCCAGCAGGCCGTGGTTGGCAAAAAAGCGCAGGAAGAAGCCAAGGGGGAAGGCGCGCATATCGGCCAGGGTCGATGACCAGATTGCCGCCCCCATCGGCAAGATGTAGTGGCGAGCGAAGTAGTCGCTAAACTCCCCCGCCAACAAAAAATCCCCCAGAGTCAGCTCGGGACCAGCCCCCTGATGCTGACCATCCGCCAGCCAGGCCCGCGCCTCCCGGTTGAATCGCAAGATCTCGGCGACGAAGCCGTAGAAACGGGGGCTCAACAGATTGCTGCGCTGGGCAAACAGGGTGTCGAGATTGTGACCGTTATACTCCAGCCCCTCTGGACTTTTCACCGAGAAGCTCATCTCGGCCGGTTGCCGTGCCATGCCGATCCGCGCCAGCAACTTCAAGAAGTTGGGGTAGGTGCGATCGTTGAAGACGATAAAGCCGGTGTCGATGGCATAGCTGCGGCCAGCCTGATTCACATCGACAGTGGCTGTGTGCCCCCCCAGAGTCGGCGCCGCCTCAAACAGGGTAATGTCATGGAGTTTGTGGAGCAGAAAACCGGCGGTGAGCCCCGAGATCCCTGAACCGACGATGGCGATCTTTTTCTTCATGAATGGCTTCCTTTCGATACGAGTGCGCGGCCAAGGCGCAGCCAGAGCCCCACCGGCAGCGCACCAAGCAGGCGCAGCAACCAGATGAAACGGCGGGGAAAGTGGATCTGGTGACGACCAGCGGTCAGCCCGTCCATGATGGCGCGGGAGGCCTGCTCCACCGTCACCAGACAGGGCATGGGAAAATCATTTTTGGCGGTGAGCGGCGTCTGGACAAAGCCGGGGCGGATCAGGGTCACCCCAATCCCTTTGCTGGCCAAATCGAGGCGCAAGGTATCCGCCAGATAGTCGAGGGCCGCCTTGGAGGCGCCATACGCCTCGGCTCGCGGCAGCGGCAGCCAGCTCACCGACGAGCTGACGATGGCCAGCCGTGACCCAGCCCCGAGCAACGGCAAGAAGGCGGCTAAAGCATGGCCGGTGGCGGTCAGATTGGTGTCGATGACACGGGCAAACAGCTCGCTGTCAAACCCCTCGCCGACATCCATGTACTCGCAGTTGCCTGCGTTGAGGATCAGCAGATCGAGGAATGGCAGCGTAGCAGCCACCCCGTTCATAGCTGCCAGATCACGGGCATCGAACTGCAGCGGCGTGATGCCGTGCAGCCCCAGCTCCTGCAGCCGTTCACCATCGCGGCCACAGCCCCACACCTGCCAGCCTGCCCGCCGGTAATCCAGCGCCAACTGGCGACCGATGCCGGAAGTCGCGCCTGTAATAAGCACCCGGCCGCTCATGCGCCAAGCCTCATCTTGATAGTGCGTACCACGGGCCCGAGCAGCGGCAACTGCTCGTAGAGCATGGCGCCCAGGTCAAAATAGTCCCGGTGCTGGCACACCTTGCCCGCCTCGTCGAATTCGAGGCGGGTGGCCCCCTCCACCGTCACCGGCTCACCACCACGCAATCTGGGGTGCGAGAAGGTCATAGTCCAGCCGAGCCAGGCCTGAGGCCCTTGCTGCTGCTGACTGGTGATGACGAAGCGGCAGTAGGCGAGGCGCTGATAGAGGGCGGCAAAATAGTCGCCAAGGGCCGCCAGCCCCTCAATGCGGTGAGCCGGGTCGGTAAAGACCACCTGTTCGGCATAGACCTCGGGCAAGCGGTGCAACTGCTGTTTGTCCAGTTGCTGATAGAGGCCAATAAAGCGGGCCAGCGGCTCGTTCATCCTATTTCTCCAGAGAGCGAAACATCTCGATGGCTCTCACCCGGGCAACGGCGTGATCCACCATGGGTGCCGGATAATCCTGTCGCCCCTTGAGTCGCAGCCAGTCGTGGGGCTGATGCACATAAGCGGCGGGAATATCGGCCAGTTCAGTTACCCAGGTACGGATAAACTCCCCTTGTGGATCAAATCGTTGCCCCTGAGTGGTGGGGTTGAATACCCGAAAATAGGGCGCCGCATCGGCGCCGGTGCCCGCCGCCCACTGCCAGCCGCCGTTGTTGGCCGCCAGATCCCCATCGATGAGCCGACTCATGAAGTAATCCTCCCCGAGCCGCCAGTGGATATGGAGATCCTTGGTGAGAAAACTCGCCACGATCATCCGCAGCCGGTTGTGCATCCAGCCGGTGGCGTTGAGACAGCGCATCGCCGCATCAACGATGGGGTAGCCGGTACGGCCCTCGCACCAGGCGGCGAAGGCATCCGGGTCCCAGCTCCACGGCAAGGCCGCCGTCTCCGCCTTGAAAGGGCGATTCATCGAAAGAGTCGGGATCAGCACCAGCAGGTGGCGATAGAACTCGCGCCAGATGAGTTCATTGAGCCAGACAAAGCCGGGCTGGGCCTTGGACTGGGGCCGATAGCCAAGGCGCTGCTGGAGCGCCGCCACACACTGACGCGGGCTGATGATGCCCGCCGCCAGATAGGGGGAGAGCACGGACGTGCCCGCGATGGCAGGAAAATCCCGGGTCTCGCCATAGTCGAGCACCGCCTGCTCCAGAAAATCGTTCAAACGGCGCCGGGCTTCCGCCTCCCCCACTGGCCAGCGTGGATCAGGCGTCAGCTCGCCGAGCGCCTCATCAACCCACGCCCGCTCGGCCAGCGGCTGCCACGGCAGTGGCTCGCCCCGTGGCGCAGGAGCGCGATGAATGACAAACCCCTCCTCATCGAGTGCCTTGAGCCAGGCTCGGCTGAAAGGGGTGAAGACCTTGAACATCTCCCCCGACCCGGTCAGCACCCGCCCCGGCGGCAATACGCAACAGCCGTTGAGCCAGTGGCAGCCCACCGCCTGCTCTGCCAGCGCGGCGCTGACGGCATGATCGCGACGCTGCTCGTCGATCTCGATAGCCTGATTGGCATAGAGCTGGGTCACCCCCTGCTCGCGGCAGAGGCCTGCCAACGCAGCGGGCACCTCGGCAAAAGTCTCCACTCGCAGCAGATGGAGCGGGATGCCGAGCGCCGCCAGCTCGCGTCCCAATTCATCTACCTGCGCCAACATAAAGCGCTGACGAATCGGGGCCATTTTGTGCTGCCGCCATTGGGTAGGAGAGATGATAAAGAGCGCTGCGACCGGTCCATCACCGGCGCAGGCATGCCGCAGCGCGGGGTTGTCGGCAAGGCGCAGATCATTGCGAAACCAGACCAGCTTCATGATTTTTTCCTCCCGCGTCCGTTGGCGCCAGCCGCAGCAGGTGTATCTGCCATCAGCTCGGCAAGGCTCGCCTGCCAGCCATGGGCTTTAAGCCACTCATCGTCGTAGAGGCGCCCCAGTTCGCCAAACAGGCGTGTGCCTGCGGGCCACCCGGCGGCCAGCTCCTGCTTGCCAAGCCCAGCCCCCAGCAGCACCAGCCAGGGGGTAACGGCACGTCCTTCCAGCAAGCTGGCATGGCGTGGCTCCACCGCCCCCAGCAGTTGCACCTCATAGCCCTGGCCGATCAGCTCGTAGGCGACCCAGACCAGATCGAGGGGGCCAACCTGTCCCCAGCTCGCCAGCGTGATCGGCACGCCCTTCTCCTGCTCGATCAGGTGGCGGGCGAAGCGGGTATGGAGCCAGCCCAGCCACACCTGTTGCAGCAGCTCGCCATCGGGCCGTTCACGCCACAGCCCCAGCAGCCGCTCCACCAGCGGTTGCAGTACCCGGCTGCGCACCAGCTCGAACGGGTAGCTCGCCAGCAGGTCGTTAAGCTCGGACTCCGCCTTGCGCTGGTTGAAGGCAAGCAGCGCCTGACTGAACTGCTCCTGAGTCTGCTGCCAGTGATCGCTCACCAGCTCGGAATGGGGTTCGCTCAGGAGCCCCTTCACCTGCCCGATACTCACCCCCCGCTCCAGCCAGCTCAGGATCTCGCCGATTTGGCGAATATCCTGCTCGCTGTAGAGGCGGTGGCCCTTTTCGGTGCGGGCCGGTTGCACCAGACCGTAGCGGCGCTGCCAGGCACGCAGGGTCACGGCGTTGACGCCGGTGAGCCGGGAGACCTCGCGAATGGGGTAGATCCCCTCATCAGCGAGAGGAGCAACTTCTTGCGATAAATCAGACATGACAACGTCCATCAAACAGAGGGGTAAGGCTCCCCGGCGCAAACCATGCGCCGGGGCAACAGAACGGATTCAGAGCCCGTAACGCAATTTGAGCGTATCGGGGTGCGGATTGAGATAAACCTGCTCGGCGAGATAGGGATTGGGGTACTCGCGCAGGTAGTGGCGGATCAGGGTCAGCGGCACCAGCAAAGGGAAGATGCCGGTGCGGTACTTGTCGATGGTATCGGCAAGCTCCTGCTTCTGGGCCGGGGTCAGCACCCGCTTGAAGTAGCCCTGCAGGTGCATCAGCACATTGGTGTGGCTGCGGCGGTTGGCTCGCAGGGTCAGCGCCGTCATCAATCCCTTGATGTAGTTGTCGGCCACCTCCTGCAAATTGGTGGACTTGCCCAGATTGCCAAGCAGCTTGCCGAGCGCTCGGTAGTGGGTGGTGGCGTGGGAGAGCACCAGATACTTGTAGCGGGAGTGGAAGCGGATCAGCGCAGAGGCAGTGATGCCGCGGGCGCAGAGCTGCTGCCAGTCGTGGTAGGCGAAGACCCGCAGCACGAAGTTCTCCCGCAGGATGGGGTCGCACAGGCGGCCATCCTCTTCAACCGGCAGCAGGGGGTTGGCCTCCATCAACGCCTTGGCAAAGAGGCCGATCCCCTCCTTGGCGCTCCCCTCGTTGTTGGCGCCATAGACCTTGACCCGCTCCATACCGCAGCTGGGTGATTTGGCACAGAGGATATAACCGGAGATGAAGTCGAGCTGGCGTGCCTTCTGCTCGCTGAAGGCAATCAGCTTTTCGGTGACATCGAAGCTGCCGTTGCTCGCCTCGGCACGGATCTCGCCGTTGCGCTTGACCAGCCGGATGGCGGCGCGAGGCGCCCCTAGACCAATGGCCATCTCGGGACAGACGGGGTGATAGTCAAAGTGAGCGCCAAGATCCCGTTCGCAGAAGCTGGAGCGCTTGTGGCCCCCATCGAAACGTACCTCTTGTCCCAGCAGGCAGGCACTGATACCGACTTTAATCTTGTACATGATGACGCTCCTTGTATAAGCATTGATTCAGTTATAGCAGTTATACAAAAAAATGAAAGTTGTATAACTATTTGCGACTGATACGACACAAGGAAAAAAAGGGATCACCGGAAAAAGAAAAAACCCATGGCGAACGCCATGGGTAAAAATCAAGACACTACGGACTACGGGAAGGGGGATTAGAAGCTGTACTTCACACCCAGGCTGGAGATGGAACCTTTTTGCAGATCCCAGTTGCGATAGGTGTAATCGGCAGTCAGCGCCCAGTTCTGGTTGAGCTTGTAGGCACCGCCCACCTTGAAGTCGTGCATATCGTCGGTCATGTTGGCGTAGCGATAAGCGGTAGAGAGCTCGACATTGCCGATGTCGTAGCGCAGACCCACTTCACCGTACATGCTGCCGCTATCTTTGCGAGCAACAGCATCCCACCCTTTGTTAGCGATATCGCTGGCAAGTTCACGCTCCAGCATGTAGCCGGTCACACCGGTTTCACCGTAGAGGTTCAGACCCGTGCTGAGCGGGGTAAATACACCGACACCGATGCTGGAGATCGACATGCTGTCGTTGCCGTTGCTGCGAGAGGTGTATTCAGTGCTGCCGCGACCATAGAAATTGGAGCCGAAGCTCTTGGAGAGATCCAGGCTCAGACCGCCAAAATCACGGGTTCCTTTGCTGTCATTGCTGAAGGTACCGTTGAGATAGTCGGATTTGGTGTGCGCCCAGGTAGCAGCGCCCTTACCGTAGCTAAAGGCATCCTGCGCCATGACGGAAGTAGAGGCAAACCCGGCCAGAACCAGAAGAGAGACTGTTGCTTTTTTCATGATGATAACTCCATGTGATTGGGCCCGTTGCTAGCGAGCTGGTATGGAGTCATTGTGCGGTCAGGTTCCCGGCTTGCCGAGCTGCAAGCTGTTGCAGAACCATGTCAGATGTAAGCAGATATTGCAGGGGGTGTCAGCGGCAACAAGTTGCCGGCCCAAGCGGTGTGCATGGGCCGGAACAACGCCAAATCAGCGGAAGACCACCTTGTCAATTTCGACCCGCACCAGCGGCTGACCAGTCAATCCGGCAGGACGGGGGATCTCGAGGGCCAGTGACGGACGGGCTTGCCCCTTGCGCAGATAGGTTTCCGGCAGGCGGTTCTCGGCAACCCAGAAGCGGGCCTCCTGACGGCTCAGCTGCACCCCGTCAGCACTGAACAGGGTCACCAAGCCACGTACCCCGACTACATTGCGGGTGCCGGTATTGCTCACCATAAAGGTCAGCACCAGCGGGTCAGATCCCTCGATCTTGTCCAGCTTGACCACCACACCGTCACGCGCCATCTGGGCAAGCAGTTCCGGATTGGCCTTGGCCTGATCGGTCAGCACCGGAGCAGCGACGGCCACCACGGGCTCAGCCTTCCCATCAGCAGCCACGCCCTGTACGGGCTCGGCCGGTTTGACCACCAGATACTCCCAGGTGAAGTCGTCGTTGAGCTGAACCTGCCGACCATCGGGCAGCGTCACCTGAGAAAGAGGGGCAGCCTGCGCCAGTACGGGGGAGAGGCACAGGGCAATCAGCAGACGGGAGAAGGGTTTCATAGGGCGAAGCTCGGTAACGGGTGAAAGGGCGACAGTATAAACAGTCCCGTCGCCCCTTGCCTATGACAGCACTCACGTTCTGGCACCCGCATCGCTTGCCCGCAGGCTAGATGGCGAGATCGTGCCGCTCTTTCTGTGCCATATCCAGGGTCACCAGATGGAACTTGCTCCCCTTGAGGGCGGACAAAATATCCGATTGCATATCAAAGGCCTGCGCACGCTGATGCTCGGGCAGACGCACCCGGGCCAGGGTGGTGGAGCAGTCGCACAGGGTATGGAAAAAGACCTGTGCCTCGTCCAGCCCCATGTCGGCCAGCATCTGCTCGGCCTGATCCACCATTCGCAGATAACGCTGCTCAAGCTGCCGTGGATTGGTGAAGCGATTGCTGAGGCAACCGTTGCTCCCCTTGCCCCAACGACCGAGCTGACGCTTGTTGAAGCCGTAACGATAATCGCGGCGCATCAATCCGTTGTCGGCAAAAAACCAGATTGAGTTGGCAGGCAGAGACCCGAACTGAGCAAGATAATCATCACGCTCCTCCACCGCTGCCGGAACCAGCAACGGCAGATGAGTCCACTCCGGACGAGTCTGCACATACTCACCAATGCGGCGAACCGGGTCGATCAGCCCTTCAATATTTGGCAGGCGATCGCAAAAGACGATCTCGTCACTCTTGATGACCCAGTGATCGATGTCATAACGCTGGCAATAACGGCGGGCTCGGGCCACTTCGCTGCGACTGCGGGTCGGATTATCGAGGGTAATTGCGTGGATTTTCACACCGGCAGCGCGGCACAGCTCGATGCTGTAGCAGGATTCCAACCGTCCCGAAAAAGAGACAACCAGCTCGTCAAAACTTGCCAGTCGCTCAATCAGCAGCTGTTCCCTGGCTTGAAAAGAGTGATCATATCCCTGATTCAGTACAACTACATTGGCACCCATTAAACAGCTCCGGATGATGAACAGGTGCAGTATTGTGCGGCAAACAAACTGAATAGACCCTTAAAGAGTCTGGTTAAAATTAAAACTTGATGATTATTTCCTGTGATTCTGCTGCTAAATCTTCATTTTGGGCGTCATAAATTCGTAATCTTGCTTGGTGAACCCGATGGGCTCGCAAGAAACCCTGTGCCTGATCCAGCGAGGTGAAAGTCAGGCGCCCTCCCTCACTGTCGGTCAGGCAGAGGCACTCCCCTTCCGCCTCAATGCAAAGCTGATAACCGCTGCCATCCTTGCAGGCGATGATCAGGGTCGCCTCGGGATAGTGACTGAGCCAATTGCGAAACCGGCCATGCTCCATAGTGCTCCTACAGGGGCATCACCCCTTGCCGGTGGCGGGCAAACAGCCCAGCTCACCCAGTTGCTGGCGGCAACTCGCCGCGTCGGTAAAGACGATCCCCCTGATACCGAGGGCCTCGGCGGCCGAGATGTTGGCGGGACTGTCATCGATGAAGAGACACTCTGCCGGTTTCAGATCGAACGACACCAGCAGATAGCGGTAGATATCCGGCTCCGGCTTCATCATCCGCACCCGCGCCGAGACCACCTTGCCGCTAAAGAAGCGCCAGAAATCCTGATGCTGTTCCAACCAGTCGATGCTGGCATGACCCATGTTGGAGAGGGCATACAGGGTGTGCCCCGCCCCGTGCAGCTCGGCTATCAGGGTTAGCATAGCGGGATCTGGCTGCAGGGAGGCGGGAACTGCCTGTAAAATGGCCAGATTCTGTGCCGCCGAGAGGCCGGTGCGCGTTTGTGCTTCCCGGGCCATGGTGTGGAGCGACATGGTGCCTCTGTCCACCTCCAGCCAGTCCGGGTGGTCAAAGAGCTGCTCAGCCAACTGTTCGGCCCCTTGCGGGCCACGCACCGAACGCACTATGCCTACCGGATCCCAGCTCACCACCACCCGTCCCAGATCGAAAATAATCGCCATCGTCTTTACCTCCCCCACTGGGTTTCAGTCATAAAAACAGAGTCAATAGAACATCGCTCATACGCCATTTTCTTAACCGGATACCCTGCCCCCATCCCCGCCCGCGGGCAAGTTTTACTTGCATCAGGCCGACAAATCCCTTAATGGTTATGACGTTACTTCAAGGACACACCTATGCACGCACCATTCTTCTTTGCTTTCTCGTTTATCCGGCCCGCTTGAGGGAAGGCCTGTCGTCGTGTGAACAGAAAGCAAAGACGAATCGAGCCTCCCCTAGCGGAGGCTTTTTTTTGCATTAATATCAATCGATTACTTGGATAGGGAACAATCATGGCAACGCTCGACGAGATCAGACAAGACATCACCCGGTTGGATCAGGAGCTGCTTGCCCTGCTGGCGAAACGCAAGACCCTCAGCATCGAGGTCGCCCGTGCCAAGCAAGCCAACCCGCGCCCCATTCGTGACCACCAGCGGGAGCAGGAGCTGCTGGTTGCCCTGATCCAGAAAGGACGCGTGCTTGGGTTGGATGCCCAGTACATCACCCGCATCTATCACACCATCATCGAAGACTCTGTGCTCTCCCAGCAGGCCTATCTGCAGAGCCTGCTCAACCCGGAGCAGCAGGAGCCGATGACCAGCGTCGCCTACCTTGGGCCGCGCGGTTCCTACTCCAGCCTGGCCGCACGCAAATATCTGGCGCGCTTCAAGGATCAGGTGATCGAGGTGAACTGCCAGAACTTCCGCGAAGTGCTGGATGCGGTGGAGTCAGGCCGCGCCGCCTTCGGCGTGCTGCCCATCGAGAACACCAGCTCTGGCTCCATCAACGAAGTCTATGATGTGATGCAGCACACCAGCCTCTCCATCGTCGGCGAGCTAACCTACCCCATCGAGCACTGCATCCTCACCGCCGTGCCGACCGAGCTGAGTCGCATCAAAGCCTTCTATGCCCACCCGCAGGTGTTCCAGCAGTGCTCCCACTATCTGAGCAAATTGGAAGGGGCACGCCACGAGATCTGCGACTCCTCCTCCAGTGCCATGATGAAGGTGAAAGAACTGGCCAGCTCGGAGGCCGCCGCCATCGGCAGCGCCGCCGGTGGTGAACTGTATGGTCTGGACGTGCTGGCCGAGCAGCTCGCCAACCAGAAAGAGAACTACAGCCGCTTCATCGTGGTGGCGCGAAAGCCCATCGACGTGGCGCCGCAGATCCCGGCCAAGACCACCCTCATCATGTCCACCTCCCAGAAGCCGGGTTCGCTGGTCGAGGCGCTGCTGGTACTGCGCAACCACGAGATCAACATGACCAAGCTGGAGTCCCGTCCGGTGCAGGGCAACCCGTGGGAAGAGATGTTCTATCTCGATGTCTCCGCCAACCTGCAGACCCCGGCGATGCAGGCCGCACTGGTGGAGCTGACCAAGATCACCCGCTATATCAAGGTGCTTGGCTGCTACCCGAGCGAGGATGTGAAACCCACCGCAGTGCCGCCGGTGCTGATGGGGAGCTAACCAGCCCACAACGACAAAAGGCGAGCACCCTGCTCGCCTTTTGTTTTGATGCCGGTTTTCACGGCAAGCCCATCAACTCAGAACTGACCGGCCATCAGCTGGTTGATGTTGTAGAGGGCACGGGTATCGAGCTCCATCTCGGTGGCATAGGTGTTGCCGCGCGGATAGGAGGCAACCACCCGGGCACCACGCACCACACCAGCGACCGACACATCCAGCGAGTTGGAGGTCTGGGTCAGGTCACGGTAGCTGCTCTGACCGCGCACCTGCTGACCATTGAGCTGCTCTGCCAGCTCGCGATAAGCATCCATCTTGGAAGCGCGAATGGCTTGCAGCATCTTCTCCGACTGGGAAGGGCCAGGCTGGATGTCGATCACCGCATACCCCACCGCCTTGAGCACCGGAAAATCATCGGGCTTGCCACCCTGGGTGTAATCCACCACCCGGTTGTAGCTGCAACCGGTGAGCAAGAGTGCCAACAGGCAACCAAACAGGATCTTCATGACTCGCTCCTCACGGGGTCAGGTTGACCAGATGACCGCCCGGCCGGGCCTGACTGTCACGCATCAGATAACCGCGATTGATCGATGCCCGACCAAACGAGTTGTTGGCACCGAACAGATATTTTTGCGGGATCAGGCTCTGGGCTGTGGTCTCCACCATCTTGGTGCGCATGTCGATAACGCGGGCGTTGACCAGGATCCCCTTGCTATTGCGGCTGAAGGTGCCGACCAGAATGCGGGAGATCGGCAAACGGGAAGAGAGCTCCTTATAGTTGCGGCTCAGCACGAAGTCCCCCTGCGGCGTCACCTTGATGCTACCGGTCAGCTTGAAGTCCACCACCACCTCGCCGCGGCGGTTGAGCTCGTAGATAAAGCTCTCCTCAATCTGCTGCCCCATCCAGTTGGTATCCTGCAGGGTGTCGAGATCGACGAAAGAGGCCACCGCGATGGGCTCGGTCAGGGTGGTCAGCGATTTGCGCTCCATCAGCTGATCGGTCATGCGCGCCACCAGCCAGTTGAGTTCCATCCCCTGCGCCGCCTGGCGGGGGTCACCCTGATCCCGATTGATAGGGTCGGAGCCACACCCGGTCAATGCCAGGGCAAGCGCCAACGCCGTGATGAGTTTGTTCATGGATACCTTTCCTGTATCTGCACCTGACTTATTATCGGACGCGCCGGACAAAGCTTGAGCCGGGAATGAGGCATGATTCTTGCTTTTTAATGGACATCGTCAGCGCCAACGTGCGCTGCCACTTGGAACATGTTGTGATCCATGTCGGCCAGCAGGCGCCATTTCCTCAACATGGCTCGGCGGCCCGCCAACTCAAGGTATCTGCTATGAAATTACCGCTGCTGTTGACCCTGCTGCTGGCCAGCCTGAGCGCCCGAGCCGAGATTATCGAAGCGCAGGGCAGCGCCGCCATTCTGGGGGGCGATGAGGTCTATGCCCGCGAGCAGGCGACCCGCGACGCCCTGCGTCAGGCGCTGCTGGCCAGCGGCGCCGCAGTCTCCAGCGTGCAGCGTCTGGAAAATGGCAGCCTGCGATCCGAGCAGATCCAGATCCGCTCCGGCGGCGACATTCGCCAGTACCGCCTCAAACGGGAAGAGGTGCGCAATGGCCGCATGTATATCACCCTGGTGGCCGACATTCAGGCCGAACGCCAGATCTGCCAGACCCAGCACTTCGCCAAGGATTTGACACTGGTCAGGCTGCGCCTGCGCTACCCTGATCAGGCCAGCTACGGCGCCATGGACGACATGCCGGAAAACCTCTCGCGCCGGCTGTTCGAAACCCTCGCCAACGCCCCGCAAGGAGTCGCGGTGCGCCAATGGCTGGACGAAAACCTGCGCATCGACCCGCTTCATCTGCAACAAGGGGATCGCAGTGCCCTCGAAGAGATCAAGGCCCTCAGCCTGCGTACCGACAGCCAGTATCTGGTGCTCGGCAGCATCGACGATCTCTCCATCGAGCCGCAGGGCAACCAGCTGACCAGCTGGTATGAGGATCCCGTACGCAACTTTCGCATGCAGCTCTACCTGTTTGACGGCATCAATGGCAGCCTGGTCAACCGCAAGGTCTACGAAGGGCGCGCTACCTGGACCTTTGGCAAGCGGGAACAGGTGGGCAGCAGCAGCGGCCAGTTCTGGCAGTCAAGTTACGGCCAGGAGGTCAACTACCAGTTGCAGCAGGCGGCTCAGGATCTGGTAGCCCAGCTCACCTGCGCCCCGGTCACCGCAAGAGTGGTCGGCCAGAACGAACGCGGCCCCTACATCAATCTGGGACGGCGCAACGGCGTCAAGCTTGGCGACCAGTTCCGCATCCAGCACAACGCCGACTTCATCGACCCCTACGGCAAGTCGCGCATGATGCGCAACCCGGCCGATGGCCTGTTCGAAGTGGTGCAGGTATTCGACGATGGCGCCATCATCAGCAGCCAGAACAAATATTCGCCGTTTAACATACAGAATGGGGATTTGGCAGTATTGGAATAAGAATCAAGGGTTTAAAAGGGAGTTGCTTCTTGTATAATGCCCGCCACACAGCTCCCGTAGCTCAGCAGGATAGAGCGGTCCCCTCCTAAGGGATCTTTATTGCTTAAAAATCTATCTAAACAGGCCGTTATAAGATTTTTTAAATATTAGGAATTATAAATATTTCCTTTAAAAACATAGCTTTATAGCTCAAAAAGCATTCATAAACAACCGAGCTGCTTGTTTTGTGAGCGGCGCAATCGATGCCTGTTTTGCGCTATTTAAGAGCTATTCACGCCACTCAACTCTACTTTTGCGCTATTTTGCCGCTATAATGTCTCAATAGAACATTTTTCGGTGGTACCCAATGGCTCCCAAAAATCCGGCTACATCCATACGCAAAGAAGAGTTCGATCTTAAGACGCTGCTCCAGGGTCACCCTGCGGCCATAATTAAAGGGAAATTCTCATTTACCTTTAAAGACCAGTACATAGATAGTCTTCCATTTATTAATGATAAAAATAAATGTGTTGAATTAACGCACTATAGTTCTGACGATGAAAAATATAATGAAAAGAACAAACCAAGATTAAAACTAAGAATCGGAAACAGTGTTAAGACATTCTATATTGTTTACGATAAAAATCGGAGGCAGAAAATTGGCAATTGGACGCCTCGCACTAAAAGTGGACATTACCAAAAAGGGTTTTTTAGCGTTACACAGGCTAAGGAAGAGTTTAAGAGATTAGTTAGTGATGCTGAAAAGATTAATCCAGAAAAGTGGAAATATCAGTCTTTTACATTGAGAACATATCTTTTAGAGCATTATAAAAACGACCGTGAAAATAAATCAAACAAGAGAAATTCATTAAGCCCTGTTACCGACAAAACAATAAGGGAAATCTCATCTGCCTTTGAACCATGGTTAGACCTAAAGCTATCTGAATTTAATGAAGATCATCCAGTAATATTCAAAAAGTATTGGCAGAACAAAGAAACGCCAATAACATCAGAAACAATGAGGAAATACTATTCCTTATTAAACAGCTTGTTTAATATGTGTGTTACGTGCACCTATTTACCAAAGAATAAAATTGATAGGCATATTTTTCTGTTCCCAAGAAACCCTAAGAGGCCTGTCACAACATATACTGACCCCACAAATGAAGTAGTGGAATTTATTTTTAATGAAGACACTCCAGGTGGTGGGGATTCCAAGATCATAGTTGCAACCATGTTCCTATGCGGGGCAAGAAACTCTGAAATATATAGAAACACAAGCAACAATTTTAATATTAATGATAGAACCATACGTATTCCTGAGCACATTAGTAAAAACAAGGCTGCACGCATTGTTGCTATTGAGTCAGACTCATACTGGAATTATGTAGCGAAATACAAAATTCTAAAAAGCTTGAGTGATCGAGAGGGTGAGTTAATGTTTCCTTGTTGTCGCGACGCAAAGGCCCCCCATGTAACTTCGAGCCTTTATCAGAAAACTTGGCAGGCAGTTAAAAAAGAGTTTAATTTTCCTAAGATAGGCCGACTATATGATGCCAGACATACTTTTGCCAAAAAAGCACTAGAAAGCGGAGTGCCTATTCAAGATTTATCTAAGATCACTGGACACAGCCTCGAAACGTTGATGAATTACTATATTGACAACAATATCAGCCAAGCTACAAGAGAAAAGTTAAGGAGTGCAACCAATTCTAATGCAGCTATAAAGGTGCAACAGGAAACGAATTTCCCTCCATCTGTTAATAGCTTATATGAAAGCTATGTTAGGAGATGTATAAAGAAGAATATAAAAGATGAACTCTCTACTTTCGTACAAGAAATGAAAGATTTGGGTGACCAAAACCAACTAAATGCAGAGCAAATTTTTTGGCTTAAAGAAATGCTGTAGCTTGAATATAAAGCCTTTACTTTCTTGAAATGGATTTGCTGAATGAGGCCATATTTCTAGGTATAGGCCATGAACATGATTCAGTTCGTTCATTTGCTAATGGAGGGGGCGGGTGCCCTCCATATCAGCAACATCAACAATTATAACCAGTGAGGTAACTGTCAGAAAATCTGAACATGGAGTACGATGATGAGAACAAATCATTGTCAATACTGGAACAGTAAAATATGTCACTTTCAGTTTATCAACCCAGTACGCAGGCTAGTTCAGCCCACACCCTTATGACGACTCTCAACATCCCTCAAGATCCACTGAGTGCACATCTCTGGATCGTAGCTGGCGTAGCTCCTGGCATCATTCATCGACTAGCTGAATTGATGAACACAGACTCAGGTTTGATATGCCGCTTAGCAGGCATTAGCCGGAGCACTGTTGCTCGCAAGCTGAGGATTGAGGCTCCCCTATCAATCTCGCAGGGTGCCAGGGTATACGGCGTTGTACAGGCACTCGAAGCTGTTCTCTTCCTCCACAGAAACAATACCGCCAGAGCATTGTCATGGTTACATCGCCCAGCTTGGGGCTTAGGTGGTAAACGGCCAGCAGAGGTGCTGTCGACAGCTTTAGGGGCTCAGGCAGTAATAGTACTTGTAGGACGAATCCAACATGGGGTGTGCACCTAGAGCGAGGTAGCTGATAGGCTAACCCCCCCTTAAGAACGCTTCAAAAATAACCAACCTCATCTTTTTTCGAACTTTTTTCATTTACCCCACTTGAAAAAATCGAAAAACTGTCCATTTACTATTATTGAGAACAATTAAAAAATTTAAGAATTTCAACATTCCGCTGCTTCGCAGCGAAGATAATCCAGATTTTTAATTCCTTCGAGCTAGCTTTCCTTAAAGGAAGAAAATTGCACTTACAATAAGAAATTACTAGAATATAGTGTGTCAACACTCATCTTTTGAGTGAATTATCTTTTATTAAAGTAATTAGCACACCTAACTCAGCAAGATCTAAATGTAGTGCGTGAGAGGCAATGATTATTTTCACGTTTTAACACGCCTCTCACACTGTCGACAGCTGTCGATTACAAATAAAAACTCAACACAAAAGATAAAAAATATCTTTTCTAGTTAATTCCGCCTTAGTCATATGAGCCGTGATCTTCAAATACGATTCCATCATCAAAATGTTCTTGACATAGCTTATCTACGACTCGCTGAGCCTTGTGATGCAAGACCATCTCTAGAGCTGGTAATGTCAGTGCAGGAAAAGTCTGCCCTTGGATAGTGAATGTATGCTTGTCACTACCCGCATGCATATCATAAGTTGTGGATGTATCGACCTCATTTAGGAGATCATACCCAATACTCTCTGCAAGAAGTACCCATATCCAACAACGATATAAGTCTTCCTTTTCATAGTTGCTAATCAACTTGTGCATTGCGTTAATAGACCCTTGTAATGCAGCTCTAATCCACCAGTAATATGCATGTTGCATATACCCAGCATCTTCGCATTTGACTGCTACATTTTCATGATACGTGTAGTCTTTTAATTCATTTGCATATAAAGAAACATCAAGCCGATAGGTTGACAATAACTCTATAGCCTCTATGTCAAATCTCATAGCTGATTTTTTCAAGTGCTGGAGCCAAAGCGAGTATCGTTCTCTATCATTATCAACTAATCCGCCTACATCTGTATCATTAAACTCACCAGCCAGTTTATAAAACTCTTGATGAAGCTCGTATTGTGGGAACGATGAAGCATTTCGGTCTGCAAATGCACTTAACTGGACCAACCCCTGGTGTACTAATGGCGAGTTAAATTCATTCTGTTTAAACATACTCATTAATTCCCCAGCATAATGGTCTGAGGAGCTAAAGCGGCTAGCAGTAGTCGAATTAGGAGGAATTTGATTACTCTTAATATAAAGCTGAGTAATGTAATCGTCGTTTAGGCGATTCCTCAAAATCTCTTTTACGCGTAGGCTTATAATACCCGCCTGCACTAACAATGTGGCCAACTTCTGAGCGATAAGCTCAGGAATACTAATACCCAGAATATTAGCTCTAGCCTCAATTGCACTTACATCCAACGCAACCTGCCATTTCGTATTACTGAGCAGAATCGCATCAGCTTGCAATGACGCGTAAGTACTGTAGCCATAGGCCGCAGCAATCATCTCGTAGATATGACTACGTTTGAGGGAGATGCCTAGTACATCTTTGAGCTCAAGTTGGGTTGTGTGGACGAACGCTTTGATGGTCATGATCCAATCTCCTAGTCCTACCCTGGGGTATACATCGCACGTTTAATCCATCCAAGGTGAGGATTTGAGGTTGAGATCATGTGGCTTGAGAGTAGTAACCATTTTGACTCGTGCGAAAGTCTGGCTGGTCAGCCGCGACAAATCATATCCGAATTGACAGAACAGTCCAAGAGAATCATGGACTACGGGCGTAGCCAGTTCTACACCGATCAGATCATCGTCACTTTCCTGATGGTTAAGGGGATTTTCAACCTCACTATGCGGGCTACTCAGGGACTATACGACTCCCTGTTAGAGCTGATGAATGTGCCACTGTTCACAACGGGTATAGCTATGTCAGCAGGCTAGCACGCACGGTGACGGTGGCTTATCGACAAGCCGCATTACCGTCTTGGTTATCGACTCAACCGGGTTGAAGGTGTTTGGTGAAGGCGAGTAGAAGATCAGAAAACATGGTGGAGAGTCTGGCGCAAGTTGCATCTGGCAGTAGACCCGGTGACCCACGATATCGTGACGGCGGAAGTCTCGTTGGAAAATGTCCATGATGCCGAGGTGTTGCCCACCTTGCTCAACCCTCTGCGGCGGCGCAAGCTGGGGCGTATCAAACACCTAATGCACTCCCCATGAGACAACTCCTTGCAACCCCAGCAGGGGCAATCAACAGGCGGATAGTAAGAAACCACGAACAGGCGGAGCAGTTTCAGTCCTGACACTGGAGGGGGCTCGGGAGAATTGCCGCTGTGCTGGTTGAAGCGATCCTCCAACTCAGTAATACGGCCTGGCAGCTTATTTATGAACTCGTCGGTCTGCTCGAGGGCCAGAGAGTTAACTGCCTGTGTCGGATGCTTTATGGTCATGCCAGAAAGCAATACGGGAGGGACCATCTGCAAGCAGAATACGCCGCCTTCCCAATATTGTTACTTTTTCCATCGTCGCTAATTACAAAGCTGACTGTGAGCTGAATGTAACTCATATTTATCGGCAGTTATAAACACGCTACTCCACTGTGTAATAAAAACTTAAGATTGCAGTCTTATTCTCGCACTCACCAAACCAAAATTAATCATCAATGAGTAATTATGTTGCATTTTAAAAAACTAGCATTGAGTGTTGTAGTTAGCTCCATTTTATTAGCAGGCTGTAATGACAATCACAGTCAAACTGACCAATATATTGACAGCGAAAATGTTCAAACATTAAAGATTTCGATTGTTACCGATACACATCTATATGATGGTAGTATGGGGGATGATATTAATGGCGAGATGTTTCAAGCCGCTATTAGTAGCGACCGCAAGGCGTTTTTGCAAAGTCAAGAATTACTTGATCATGCAATTCAAGAAATGATTAAAAACGGTACCAACGTTATTTTAGTACCAGGTGATTTGACCAAGGATGGGGAACGAATTAACCATAAAAAAGTACGTACAAGCTTGCAGCGTGCTAGAGAACAAGGAATCAAAGTCTATGTGGTGCCGGGTAACCACGATATGAATAACCCCTATGGTTATAAAGAATCCCTGACCCAAACCCTGACCGCCAAAGGAGCTGTCTATCTGGAAGGAAATGAGCAGAATGTTGTCCCTGGCAGCATGGCGCCGCATATGACTAACACCACTGGCGAACCTATGTTTATGGAGAACTGGGATAATTTCTACCAAGATTTTGGTTTTAATGAAGCCATTGCCCGAGACCCTAACTCTTTCTCCTTTGTTGCCGAACCAACAGAGGGCGTGCGAATCCTCGCAATAGACTCCATTACCTCCTCCATCAAAGATGTGCAACAGCACTGGCAAGCTAATAGTCCGGATTATAGTAAAACTGGCGGATCTCTGCTGACGCCTGAGCGTTTGAGCACTCTGGAGTGGATTAAACAGCAGGCACAGGAAGCCAAAGATCAAGGAAAGATATTGCTGGCAATGAACCATGCTGGTGTTATTGAACATTTCCCTAGCAAGAGTGCTTTAATCCCTGGTTATGTCATCGATGGTGAAAAAACCTCATTTCATGATAGTATCGATGTACCCACCTATATAGAAGAATTTACCAACACATACACTGGTAAGAAGAGCAAAACCCTCTATACCAGCACCAGTGAGTATATATCAAAAATCTTGGCGCAAGCAGGTGTGAACATTGTGTTTACTGGTCACTTCCACGCTAATGATATTACCAAACGTCAATATGAGGATGGTAGTTGGATCTATGATATTCAAACAGGTGCCTCAGTGAGCTATCCCGCACCTTATCGCTCGGTATTGGTCGATATTAAAAACAAATTGATAACCACAGATGTTGACAACACAACGGTTATGGAATCAGTTCCTGATGCAAATTTAGTTGGTTTGGTCGATGGTTTGAGCCAAAATATTTTCGCGGCACTCGGTGTTGATATTGATGGACCATTGCTGGAGATCCTTGACAATTCACTAACAAAAAAACCTGTGGCCAAAACCATGCTGGATGTCTATAAGCGTGAGAATTGCCAAAAATTTATCTGTCAAGATTCGGAATGGCAACCCCTGTTTGAAGCAGATGTGTTAGCTGATTCAGGGCTTACCTGGAATGAGCTGTATAAGACAACCCTCAGCCAGTTGATCGGTGCGGTGCTCAAAGCCCATTACCATGGTGATGAAGAGAACTCAGAACAAATCGATGATAAAATGCGCTTTGTTTTAAACTGGGCTCGTGAATATGGCCAAAAACATAATGTTAGCAAACAGGAATTGGCAGACGAAGTCACCAAACTCAAGACTTTGACGCTTTCCCAAGAGTGGGACCCTAGCAAGGATCTCAGCAACCTCCTTGGCGATAAAATGCTGGCGCCAATTTATGGCCTACTAGGTACCGTCGGTGAAGGGATTATCTATGATCCGGTACCAGACCTGAATATCCAGATTGACATGACAAACGGCCAATTTGAAAACCTAAAATAATTAGGCCTATCGTACCAGCCGAACCGCTCCCCCTTATGGTGAGCGGTTTTTTTATTAACTGTGGCCATCAAACACAATGCATAAGTGTAATACTCATTATTAATCTGCTATTTGGACACAACACTGATGTCCATACTACCTATTTATGCCGAACTACTCTTCCTACTATTTGTCTTGCTGAACATTCGTATAATCCACACCCACCTTCATGTTAATCGTTCACCGACCGGGGCTTGACGCACACACTCGACAGATATGGGGTAATCCATTTCTCGATGCAGACACGGACGACAACGCGCAGCATCTCCTGAGGACAACGCCCCACTCGCTTGGCCAGCTCCACCAATGACAGTATTCGCTGGCGAAACAACTCCCCACGATGTGAGTATACCCCGCAGCCCCCTTTGTGCTTCAGCACATAGCCACGCCTAGCGAGCGCCCGGCCTCATTGTTGAGCAGCGGAATATCGTCATCGATCATAAACCGCCAAAGCATCTCATCATCCTTGATGAACAACTCGCAGCGGCCACGATAGCACTTGGGGCATAACATGGCCTATGACCACTATAAACTATTATTATCTACCCAATTGTAGGGTAAGATACATTCATACAGTCCGTGTTCAGCATTTTGATATAAAATGTCCGACCACTTTATACTAGATGTACCACATAGTTAGCTCAGTGAGAACTACAGACTTGAACAAAAATCCGCATGTATCAAATAAATTCGCTAAAGCTATAACCATATATCATACAGCATTATATATTTTTGCAATGATTATTATTGGGTCGACCTCTGGTTGAACTGATTATTACATTTAGATAATGTTACTCCATTGAAACATTGGTGATTACTTTACAAATTCCAACAACCTAAAAACAGGTTACACAATAACTTACTATATATAATTTCAGTCAATGAATGGTTGGTTGGTTGGTTGGTTGGTTGGTTGGTTGGTTGGTTGGTTGGTTGGTTGGTTGGTTGGTTGGTTGGTTGGTTGGTTGGTATAGGCAACCTATTGAACTTTGATAATTCAAAATTTTTTAAATACAGTCTGTATGGAGATGGTATTCACCTGACAGTTGCCCACAAAAGGGAGTGGTCATACGGCTTCAAACCGGATAACAAAACGGTACCCCTACCGTGTTATCTGGAGTCACCATATGACCACCAACGAGAAAGTAGCACGTCATAAACTCAGCCTGCTAGAGCTCGCCAAAGAGCTCAATAACGTCAGAAAAGCCTGCAAGCTCATCGGCTACAGCCGCCAGCAGTTCTACGAGATTCGCCGTAACTACCAGACCTATGGCGCCGAGGGCTTGCTCGACAAACTCCCCGGCTGTAAAGGCGCTCATCCCAACCGGGTCGCTCCCGAGATTGAGCAAGCCATCCTCGATTACTCTCTCACCAGACCAACCCATGGCCCGCTGCGGGTCGCGCAAGAACTGGCTCTGCAAGGCATCAACGTCAGTGCGGGCGGTGTGCGTGGCGTGTGGCAACGTCACGACTTGCTCTCCAAGCATGACCGCTTGTTGCGCCTCGAGAAAACCCATAGGGAACAGACGATTGAGCTCAATGACGAGCAGATCCGCCTGCTCGAGCGCTTCAGCCCCGAGTTTCGCGAACGCCAAATTGAGGTTCACTACACCGGGGAACTGGTGGCGGTCGACACCTTCTTCGTCGGCGCACTCAAAGGGGTTGGCAAGGTGTATCTGCAAACCGTGCTGGACTGCTACAGCCGCCACGCCTGGGGACGGCTCTACACCAGCAAGCTGCCGGTGACCTCGGTTCATGTGCTCAACGAAACGGTCCTGCCGTTCTTCGAAGCCCATGAGGCTCGGGTCTATACCATCTTGTCGAACAACGGGCGCGAGTTCTGTGGGCGCCCTGACCATCATCCCTACGAGCTGTTCCTGCAACTGGAGGGGATTGAGCACCGGACCACCAAGGTACGCAGACCGCAGAGCAACGGCTTTATCGAGCGGCTACATCGTACCCTGCTGGATGAACACTTCCGTATCAAGGGGAGGACAACCTGGTATGAGTCGGTAGAGCAGATGCAGACAGACCTGGATAGCTACCTGGAGCACTACAACATCCAGCGGCCACATCAGGGCAGGATGATGGAAGGACAGACTCCCTACAGCATGTTCAAAAAGGGTCTGAAATTGATACCGAAGGAAGTGCGCACTAAAGTAGCGTAAACAAGACACCGGTTTGAGGCCGGTGTCAGGTGATAACTAGATCTGTACAGCTCCGCTCAGTTCACTTGTCGCCTGACAGGGGATCTCCTGTTGGGACTTGCCCATCTGACTCTCTAGGTTGGTTGAGTCAGAGGATCAGCTCCCCGGATTCGCTGAAAATTTCGGATTTAGTCAATAACCCACTAAAATTCCACAATAATTAAATTTTTTCCTACACTCAGACTAACGCTCACAGGGATGTCACTATGAACTTATCCATTAAAAACAAGCTGGTCTTGGCTATCGGGATCATCATCCTGGTGATCACCGGCCTGCAAGTCTGGTACAACACCTCACAACTGCGCACTGAAACCCAGAGACTGGTCTGGAGCATCATTGACGAAAGCTCCATGGCCAACGTCAAGGGTATCTCCAACTGGGTCGATGCCCGCATCAGCATGGTCAGTACCACCAAGGAAGCATTCACCAAAGAAGATGAACCCATCAGCCATCTGGCCCAAGCCATGAATGCCGGTGGCTTTGAGGGGGTCTATGCCGGTACTGCTGACGGCAAGATGCTCGAGAGTACCCCCTCCGGCCTGCCAGCCGATTATGACCCCCGTCAACGCACCTGGTACAAGGATGCAGTTGCCGCCGGTAAACTGGTCATCACTGCGCCCTACGCCGATGTCTCTAACGGCAGTTTGATCGTCACCATCGCCGAGCCATTCCAGCGTGGCAACACCCAGGGGGTTATCGCCGGAGATGTCTCTATCAGCGCCCTTATCTCGGATATTCTGACGGTCACTACCGAGGGGACTTACGCCATTCTGGTCGACAGCAACGGCACCATCATCGCCCACCCCGATGCCTCCCTGAGTCTGAAACCCGCCACAACGCTAGCCCCCGAGTTGACCGCGTCTTACATCAATCAGATCGCTCATGACGGTACGATCAACGAGCTGGTGATCAGCGGTAAGAAAGAGGTCTTTGACTTTAACGCGATCCCCAACACCAATTGGTATTACGGCATGATGGTGGATGACGAAACCGCTTACCAGTCGGTACGCCGCATGGTCACCTCCTCACTTATTCAGGGACTTATCACCATATTGATCGTGGCTGGCTTCTCCTATGTCGCCATCAACGGCTCGCTGGCCCCTCTGAAAACCCTGGGCGAAGCGATTGCCGATCTCTCCCGTGGCAACGGCGATCTCACTCGCCGCATCAAGATTGAACGTGAGGATGAAGTAGGCGCGGTTGCCAAACACGTCAACACCTTCATCGAGCGGATCCATGTGATGGTGCAGGATATCTCCAACTCCTCCGGCCAGCTCAACCAGCAGGCCAAGTCCTCCCACAGCATGGCGGAGAAGGCCAATCAGGGGCTGGCACGCCAGCAAAACGAGATCTCCCAGATCGCCACTGCGGTACACGAGATGTCAGCCACCGCAGTCGAGGTCGCCAGCAACGCCGAGCAGACCGCCGAAGCGGCCCGCAGCTCCTCCAGCAGTTGCGAGCATGGCAAGCAGGTGATCGCCCGCAACCAGCGCTCCATCACCGATCTGGCCACCCAGGTGGAACAGGCCTCCAACATCATTCAGGAACTGGAGAAAAACGCTCAGGAGATCAACACCATCCTCTCCACCATTCAGGGCATCGCCGAGCAGACCAACCTGCTGGC